>NZ_LRPD01000010.1:0-53117 GCF_001605865.1 Acinetobacter sp. NRRL B-65365
AATTAACTAATCCGTTAATAACTCATTTGGAAAAAGCCTTGGCATTACATAAGACCAAAGCAAGTATCCATAAACAGTTTGCTGGCGACAATAGCAAGAGTGAACCACCTGATCCCTTCCCGAACTCAGAAGTGAAACCTCTTAGCGCTGATGGTAGTGTGGCACTTGCCATGTGAGAGTAAGTCATCGCCAGCTTTTAAATTGAAAACACCCCTAACCTGACGGTTAGGGGTGTTTTTTTGTGCGCGTTAAAAATAAGAACAAAAAACATAATGTGTTAGAAGTATTGACCTAATTGGTTAACTTTTATGAGGGGGAGGAGATTATTCTATTTATAACTAAAACATAAAGATAACTATGAGATAAATCTAATGGTTGATATTAATGTAAATGAAAAGCCAAATAAATTGGGTGTTTTCCCTTATGTAATTGCAGCAGTATCGTTTATACCTGGTATTGGTGTAATCTTTGGAATTATTGCTGTTATTTGGGGAGTACTGACTAAAAAAAGTGGTGGTAAAGTACTCGCGATTATTGGTGCTTGTGGTATTGGCCTTAGTATTGTTCTTTATGGTTCGCTCTTTTACTTTGGTTTTGTTCAGAGGGGAGGTTTATATGATGAATTGCGCGCTCAATCAAGTCAAATAGCTATGACATCGTTAGTTCAAGCAATTGAATTTTATAAAGTAGAGAATGGTCATTATCCAGATTCGCTGGAAACATTAAGTCAGTCCTTGCCAGAAAATAGTTCAGTTTTTGTGTTTGACGCTACTGATGTTTCATGGAGCAGTTCACCACGCTATTACCATTATGAGTTAAAAGATTCCTCTCATTATTATTTGCTCAGTGTGGGGCAGGATGGAGAACCTTATACAAGTGATGATATTTTACCAAACATTGAGCTAAAGCCAGATAGTAAAATTGGATTGATTTTTCATGAAAGTAGTACAGGCGCTACTTTATAGCTCTTAAATATATTATTGTTTAAAAATCGAGTGTTTTAAATATTCTGTAAGAAGAAGCAGAAAGGTCATTTTCCTCGTGATCTATATATTGACTCACTCAGTCAAAAAGAATGTAATTTTCCTTGTATGCGTAAACATTACTTTATGTTATAAATATTTTTATAGGCATGTTTTTTGCTTATCTTAATAAAAGGAAAGACTATGAAATTATCTGTTGGATTGAAAGTTGCGAACAGTTTATCGTTGACTCCTCAATTACAACAGGCCATACGTCTTTTACAACTCTCAAGTCTAGAACTCGAACAAGAAATTCAAACTCAGTTAGATAGCAATCCCTTACTTGAAAAAATTGAAGATATTAGCTCAACTGAAAGCCTTTCGAGCTTAGAAGCAAAAGAGACAGGGGACTTAACGACTGAGCTGAATGCTGATCATCTTCCCAATGATTTACCTGTAGATACTGAATGGGATGATATTTATACGCATCAATCAACTGCTTTGGCGTCACCAGAATACGAAGAAAGAGAAGACAATCGTCAAGCACAAATGAGTTTGAAGGAGCATATTTTAGATCAGGTCAATCTTTTGCATTTTTCGACTGTAGATAAGCTCATTGCTTATTGCATTGTTGATTCTCTGGATGATAAGGGATTCTTGGATGCTGAGCTGGGTGATATTGTGCTTGCAGTTACTCGATTATTAGAAGAAATGGAGAGCGAGGAAGAAGTTGAAGAAGATGAAATCATTGTTGTTTTAAAACACATTCAACGTTTAGATCCGATAGGTGTTGGCTCAAGAAACTTAGCTGAATGTTTGAAAATTCAGCTTGAAACAGTGCATGAGAAAGTTCCTTATTTGGCAGAAGCTAAGAATTTATTGAAATATTATGAGCTGCTTATTTCCAATGATTTGAACAAATTATTAAAGCAAACAGGTTTATCTAAAGAGCAATTAAAAAGTGCTGTTGATTTACTCAAGACTCTAAAACCATATCCTGGCTTAGAGTTTAACCAACAGGAATCTGAATACCAAGTCCCTGATGTAGTGGTGTCGAAGAGAGATCAACATTGGCAAGTGCAGCTGAATCCAGATATTCTACCTAAATTACGGATCAATTCATTTTACTCAGGCATGATTCGTCGTGCAGATCAAAGTGATGATAATGTTTATTTACGCAATCAAATGCTGGAAGCCAAAAACTTTATCAAGAGTATTGATGAGCGCCATAAGACTCTATTAAAAGTTGCAACCTGTATTGTTGAGCATCAACGCGCCTTTTTGGAGCAAGGTCCAGAGGCAATGAAGCCTTTAGTGCTCCGTGATGTAGCAGAAGAAGTCGAGTTGCACGAATCGACTGTCTCACGAGTAACGACCAATAAATATATGCTGACGCCACGTGGTTTGTTCGAATTGAAATATTTCTTTTCAAGTCATGTTGGAACGACGACAGGTGGTGAAGCATCATCGACTGCGATCCGCGCCATGATCAAAAAGCTGGTTTCAAATGAAAATCCACGTAAGCCTTTGTCGGATAATGTAATTGCCGAGATGTTGAAGAATGAAGGGATTGAGGTGGCTCGGCGGACTGTTGCGAAATATCGTGAATCGTTACATATTCCTTCATCTTCTGAAAGAAAAGTCTTGATCTAAATTTTAAGGTGTGACTATTCTATTGGTTCATTATTACGAAATAATGAATTTTTTTAATGATCACTAGAGGAATCGCTGAAATGATTTAATGGATATTGAACCACTGATGTGCATTAAATTTGCTTAAGCGATTTTCTTGTATCCTGAGAAAAAGGTGAGGGATAGAATTATGCAAATAACAATTCGTGGACACCATTTAACCATTACACCAGCAATTGAAGAAAATATAAAAGAAAAGTTTAGTCAAATGACCAAGCATCTAGACCAAGTGAATAGTATGCAAATCAAACTGGCTAAAGATCATCAGATTGACAAGCGTTCACACAAGGGAAGTGCAAATCATATTGCTGAAGCAATTATACGTTTGCCGGGGGTGGAACTGTTTGCGCAGGCGACAGCCGATGATATGTATACTTCGATTAGAAAATTGACCGATAAATTAAAACGTCAGCTTGCTAAACATAGAAAAATCCAGTGTTCGTATCAGCATGAACTGGCACTTTTGAGTTAATTTTTATTTTTATAAAAGAGGCTTTTTGTGGAGCCTCTTTTTTTTATTGATAAAAAAAGAAACTGCTTACTGAATTATGTGAAAAAGTTATAGTAAAATAGCTCGTTTTACACCAATGGTTGTATAAGAGGTCTTGGAATGAATAGTGAGCAGCTCACGCAAATTTTAAAAGAAGCTTTCCCTGAAGCAGAAGTAGCGGTGAGCGGACAAGCTGGCAAATTTGACCTGCGTATTGTTGATGATCAGTTTGAAGGTAAACGTACCGTTGCTCGTCAACAATCGGTTTATGCACCTCTAAATTCTTATATCGCGAGTGGTGAAGTTCACGCAGTAACAATTCGCGCAATGACAAAAGACGAATGGCGCAAAGCAAGCCTTTTCGGAGCTTAAATATTAATGGATAAGTTTTTAATTACGGGCGGTGTTAAGCTCGAGGGTGAAGTGCGCATTTCTGGTGCTAAAAATGCAGCATTGCCTTTACTTGCAGCAATGATTCTTGCTGATTCTCCGATTACATTGACCAATGTACCAAACTTAAAAGATGTAAATACATTGGTTAAGTTGATTGCTGGTCTTGGTGTGACCATGAGCTACGAAGGTGAAACCGTTTGTGCTGATGCTTCGACATTAGACAATCAGTTTGCACCTTATGAACTTGTACGTACTATGCGTGCATCTATTCTAGTGCTTGGCCCTTTATTGGCGCGTTATGGTAATGCAAAAGTATCATTACCTGGTGGTTGTGCGATTGGTTCACGTCCAGTTGATCAACACTTAAAAGCTTTAGAAGCTTTAGGTGCGCATATTGAAGTCGAAAATGGTTATGTCCATGCTTCAGTTGATGGCCGCTTAAAAGGTGGTGAAGTTGTTTTTGATATGGTCACCGTTGGTGGTACTGAAAACATCTTGATGGCTGCGGCTTTGGCTGATGGTGTGACTACGATTCGTAATGCAGCGCGTGAGCCTGAAATTACCGATCTTGCGCAAATGCTGATTAAGATGGGTGCCAAGATTGAAGGTTTGGATACTGATACGCTAGTGGTAACGGGCGTGGAAAGTTTGCATGGCTGCGAATATGCCGTTGTAGCTGACCGTATTGAAACTGGTTCATATTTAGCTGCTGCTGCCATTACAGGTGGCCGAGTTAAAACCACGCATACCGATCCTGCATTGTTAGAAGCGGTGTTGGATAAGTTTGAAGAAATGGGTGCGGAAGTTACGCGTGGTGATGACTGGATCGAACTGGATATGCAGGGCAAGCGTCCGAAAGCGGTGAGTTTCAGAACTTTACCTCATCCAGAATTTCCAACAGACATGCAGGCTCAATTGATGGCAGTGAATGCCATTGGTCGTGGTTTTGCAACGATTTCTGAAACGATTTTCGAAAACCGTTTTATGCATGTCCCAGAACTTTCACGTATGGGTGCTAATATTCAGGTTGAAGGACATGATGCGGTCGTTACAGGTGTGGAAACACTGCAAGCTGCACCTGTCATGGCGACAGATTTACGTGCTTCATTTTCACTTGTTTTAGCTGCTTTGGTTGCTGAAGGTGAAACACTGGTTGACCGTATCTATCACATTGATCGTGGCTACGAACATGTGGAAGAGAAATTGCAAAGTTTAGGTGCTCAGATTAAGCGAGTAAAAGGATGAATGACTTAAGAAACGATGATCCAAATTTTGACGTAATGGGCAATTTTGATCATGGTTTAACTTTAGCACTCAGTAAAGGCCGTATCTTAAAGGAAACATTACCCTTGCTTGAAAAGGCGGGTATTAATTTACTTGAAGATCCAGATAAATCACGCAAATTGATTTTTCCAACGACGCACAAAAAAGTCCGTATTTTGATTTTACGTGCTTCTGATGTTCCGACCTATGTTGAGAATGGTGCGGCAGACTTTGGCGTAGCGGGTAAAGACGTATTGATGGAACATGGCGCACAACATGTTTATGAGTTGCTTGACCTAAAAATTGCCAATTGTAAATTGATGACTGCTGGTAAAGTCGGTATGGAGCGTCCAAAAGGCCGTTTAAAGATCGCGACTAAATACGTCAATTTAACCCGTCAATATTATGCAAGCCTCGGTGAGCAGGTGGATGTAATTAAACTATACGGATCAATGGAACTTGCTCCTTTGGTTGGTTTAGGTGATTACATTGTCGATGTGGTTGATACAGGAAATACTTTACGTGCCAATGGCTTAGAGCCGTTAGAAGAAATCTGCAAAGTTTCTTCACGTTTAATTGTCAATAAGGCAAGTTTTAAACGTAAACAAGCGGTTTTAAATCCGATTTTGACGCAACTTGAAGAAGCGGTTAAAGCACGTCAAAACTGATCTTTGTACATTAAATTAAGAAACCGTTCTCATGAGCGGTTTTTTTACATTCTAATATTTGTGTGGAAGACATAACACCTTTGTTTCTGACCTGAGGCTATGTTAAAAAAGCTTATGGTTTGTTGAAAATGTACAGGAACAATGAAAAATCCAGAGCAGCGTAAACAAGAATCTATTCTAAAATTAAAAACCAAAGCCATACCTTATATCGACTGGTTGCCACATATTGAGTCAAGTGATGACGTGATCCAGCGCTCCGCTGAGTACATTGCCAAGCGTGCTATTGCATGTCTACTGATGATTCAGGTTGCATGTGATCTGGATCGTGATCAGTTTGATCAAGAAACGGAAGATTTTATTGTCGATCTACTCAATAAATTTGAAGTCGCTGATGAATTAACTGTTAAAGAAAAAAATATATTGAATAGAAGTGCCGCACAGCAAGATATCGTCAATATGATCTGGAAGTATGAAGCATATTGGGTATTACTGTGGGCGCTGGGCATTGTCGATGAACTGAAATATCCAGATGAAATCGCGGATTGTGATTTTGCGATTGAGGTCGTATCTCGTTGTCGCTCATTGCAGGAATTTATGCAACAGGTGAGATTAAGAGATATTGAAGAGATTCTGGATGAGGCAGATCTAATTTATCGTTATGATTGGGCATGTGTTGATGCACGCTTAAAACAGCAGAATGCACCTTCGAATTTAAATGCTTCCATAGTTTTGGAGCGTCACGGTGCTTTAAATTGGCTGATACAAGCGGAGGCGGATTGGGATAATCCTGATGTAAGTACTTAAAAAGTATAAAATTGTGAGAATTAAAAGTTTTTTCCTATAAAAGCAGCGGAAATGCTGATGTTATCTTGCCCACAAGTGTGTTGAAAAAGAGTAAACTTAGCGTTCTCTTTTTCGCCTTGTGGGTAAATTGATGCGACGTTTATCGACTCAGGATCAAAATTTTAAACAGACATTTGCTGAACTTTTAGCATTTGAAACGGTTAATGATCCTCAATTAATACAAACTGTAGATCAAATTATTGCTGATGTTCGTCAGCATGGTGATGATCATGTGCTTAAATTAACGCAACAGTTCGATCGACATCCAGCGCATCAATTCTCTGATTTAGAACTGACTCAGGCACAGCTTAAAACTGCATTTGATGGTTTAAGTGTAGAAATCCGTGAAGCATTAGAACTTGCTGCCAAACGTATTCGTTCTTTCCATCAGGCACAAAAACAGGAAGGTTGGACTTATATCGATGATCTCGGAAATACCTTGGGTCAGAAAGTTACACCACTGGATCGTGTTGGAATTTATGTACCGGGTGGATTAGCCTCTTATCCCTCATCTGTACTGATGAATGCTTTGCCGGCACATGTCGCGGGCGTCCCAGAAATTATCATGGTAGTTCCTGCGCCAAATGGTGAGTTGAATCCATTGGTGTTAGCAGCTGCCTATTTGGCAGGGGTGAGCCGTGTGTTTACCATCGGTGGTGCGCAGGCCGTTGCGGCATTAGCTTATGGAACACAAACCATTCCAGCGGTAGATAAAATTACAGGACCAGGTAATCGATTTGTCGCAGCCGCAAAACGTGCGGTCTTTGGACAAGTCGGTATTGATATGATTGCCGGGCCTTCGGAAATTTTGGTCTATGCCGAAGGTGAAAATAATGCTGAATGGTTAGCCATGGATGTGTTATCTCAAGCCGAGCATGACACCGTTGCGCAAGCTATTTTCATTACCCCAGATGAAACGCTGTTAAATGCAGTTGAAGCTGCGATTGAAAAGCATTTAAGTGCATTGCCAAAAGCAGAAATTGCCAAAACCTCGATTCAAAATCGCGGTGCGTTGGTGCTGGTAAAAGACCGTGCAGAAGCGGTTGAACTGATTAATCAGGTGGCTCCAGAGCATTTGGAATTGTGTCTTGATGATGCCGAGTTGATGAGTCAGGACATTCGTCATGCAGGGGCAATCTTTATGGGACGTTATACGCCAGAAGCCATCGGTGATTATTGCGCGGGGCCAAACCATGTCTTGCCAACATCGGGGACAGCACGTTTTTCTTCACCACTAGGTGTTTATGATTTCCAGAAGCGTTCTAGCTTGATCATGTGCTCTGAAGAGGGAGTAAAAAGCTTGGCAAAAGCAGCCGATGTTCTGGCAGTGCAAGAAAATCTTGATGCTCATGCGCGCTCAGCCCGTTATCGTTACCAATAACCGACTCAAAAATTGATAGGGGCTGGTTAGCCCCTTTTTTTAGGATACATGAGAGTAGAACAATGACGTTTACAGCAGAACAAATGCGTTTTTGGAGTCCAGAGGTTCGAGAATTAGAACCTTATGTACCAGGTGAGCAACCTAAGATTCAGAACTTACTTAAACTCAATACAAATGAAAATCCATATCCGCCATCGCCAAAAGTGGTGCAGGCTGTGCAAGCAGTTTTAACTGAACAAGCCGATGCCTTACGTCTATATCCAGATCCAGATGCAACCGCTTTAAAACAGGCAATTGCCAAGCAGCAGCAGGTTGATGTGGCTCAAGTATTTGTCGGCAATGGTTCGGATGAAGTGTTGGCACATATTTTTAAAGCTTTTTTTATCCAAAAAGAACCGATCCTCTATCCAGATATTACCTATAGTTTTTATCCTGTTTATAGCCAGTTCTTTGCGACACAAACCAAGCAAATTCCTTTGAATGAAAAATTCGAAATAGATGTATCGGATTATGAACAGGAAAATGGCGGTATTATCATCACCAATCCAAATGCACCAACCAGTATCGCGCTCGGTTTAAATGAGATTGAGCAGGTACTCAAGGCAAATCCAGATCGCGTGGTTGTGATTGATGAAGCTTATGTTGATTTTGGTGCTGAGTCCGCGGTGCAACTGGTCAATCGCTATGAGAATTTAGTCGTTTGTCAGACCACTTCGAAATCACGTTCATTGGCTGGCTTACGTGTTGGTTTTGCGATTGCGCAAGCACATTTGATTGCGGCACTTGAAGCAGTCAAAAATAGTTTTAATTCGTATCCAATCGATCGTTTTGCGATTGCAGCAGCGGTGGCTTCATTTGAAGATCAAGCTTATTTTGAAGCGCAATGTGTCAAGGTGATTGAGAGCCGAGAAAAACTGGTAACAGATCTTAGTGCTTTAGGTTTTGAGGTATTGCCATCGAAAGCCAATTTTATCTTTGCTACGCATCCTCAACACGACGCTGCTCAACTGGCTCAAAAATTACGTGAGCAGGGAGTTATTGTGCGTTATTTCAATAAACCACGCATTAATCAATTCCTGCGTATTACGATTGGTACCGATGAACAAAACCAGCGTTTAGTAGATACTCTTAAAACGCAAATTTTATAAATCAGTATTGAGATTTACTGTTCAGAAGCCTGCCATGTATTGAGCAAATCAAGCATGGCAGAAATTTTATCAAAGCATTCCTGATATTCGGCTTCCGCACCAGACGCAATTGTGATGCCGCCACCCGCCCACATCGATAATTGGTCCTGATATTTTTGAATACTACGGATTAAAATATTCCAACTGCCTGTACCATCGAAATTAAAATAGCCTAAGCTACCACAATAAGCACCACGTGGTGCACCTTCTAATTCTTCAATGATTTGCATGGCCCGAATCTTTGGTGCGCCAGTAATTGAACCACCCGGTAGGGCAGACAAGAGCATCTGCATGGGATTGATGTCTGCTTTTAAAGTCGCTGTAATCTCGCTCACCATATGATGAACCTGATTAAAGCTTTCAATTTCAAATAGTTTAGTGGTTTCAACAGAGCCTGTTTCAGCATAGACACTGAGATCATTACGTAAAAGATCTACAATCATGACATTTTCGGCTTGATCTTTTTCAGAGTGACTGAGTTTATCTTTTGATATCTGATCTTGTTGGGGATCATCAAAACGCGGCATCGTGCCTTTGATTGGACGTGTTTTAATTTTTCGATTGGTCTGAAACTCAATAAATAATTCAGGCGAACAACTTAATAGTTCAAAATCCTGTATTTTGAGATAGCCCGCATAAGGTGCATGGGTCAGTTCCCATAATGGGTTGGTGCGACTTAAAAGTGACCCTTGAGCATGTGCTGTAAATTCTTGAGTCAAATTAATTTGATAACAGTCGCCTGCTTTAATATATTCCTGTACCTGATGAAAAGCATCGAGATACTGCTGTTTTGACCAACGGGCTTGGCACTTCTCAAGTAGACAAAGTGCTGGTGGTATTTGAACAGGTTGATTGATGAGATCAGAGATCTGCTTAAAGATGAGTTCGGCCTGAAGATCATCGCTGTGAAAATACCAAGCATTATTCTCAAACTTTAAAAAAGTCGAATACTGACCTAAGAAAAAATCAGGCTGATCGCGTCCATTCACTTCAACAAATTGATTTGCACTAAAGTCATAACTGAAAAAGCCAATATAGCCACCACTAAAAGCTGCTGCATTTGATGTCTTTGGCGTAGATTTAAATGTTGAAAAAGCGGTAAGTGAACAAGCCTCTGATCTTATTTGATATTGATTAAATTGAGTTTGATGAAATTGTTTTAATTCTGATTGTTGGAAAATGAGAAACTCTTGGGGTAAAAACGCAATAACAGGGGCATGATGGTCGTATAAATAAACAAGACCCGTTAATTCATTAAGCTGGGCAAGAAGGTCAAATGCAGAAGTGAGTTGCGTGTTAAGCTTTTGCTGAAAATAAGACATAAAAACGGAAATACTTGCAGATACATTTGGAGGGAGGAATTGTACTACATTCAAAAAATCCCGACCGATATTTATGGCCCGATGAGATGAAAAATCAGCAGTTTTGGGGAAAGGGTGAGAACTGATTTTTGCTTTATTAGTCTGATTGATATTAAGATCAATTTAACGATTAAGAATGCGTTTTTGTTTACACTTGTAACAACACTATTGGGAGTGGATAAACGGGCAGTGAGTAGAAATTAATCTTTGATTATGTAGGATAAAAATTAAAAATAAATAATAATTACATGTGGTTATGAGGTAACGCTGAAAAAACGTTAATTGAGTGATTTATATGCCGTTTGTCGGGTTGTGCTCAAAAAGCAGTTAACAGGAGTTGAACATAAAATAACAAACAGGTAATTTAGTAATTGCTAAGCGAACTACTCAAGGATTGGAAGTTCTAGTTGTCATTAATAAAAAAACGACCGTGGACAGTTTAGAGTAGTGAAAGTCAAAAAATAAATGCTCTTGGGAGAGTGCTCAATGAAAATGTTTACTAAACTTGTTTTAGTTTCTTCAATGGCGATTAGCGCAAATGCAATGGCTATGCAGTCAATGGATGATGCTGCACTAAGCGCTGCAACAGGTCAAGATGGTCTTAATATCGGTATCGGTATTTCTAAAATCGAAATCGAAAAAGTTTTAATTCATGATAACGATGGTTTAGCGACAACTGCTGGTGGTACGGGTGAAGCTGGTGCGATCGTCATTAAAGGAAACGGTACTGGCGCTACAGCGACAAACGGTATTGTTATTACAGCACCAATGAATGCAGCTGGTACAGCACTAGATACTTCTCGTGCTTTAGCATCTCATAACCTTGCTGATTTAGTGATTGATACAGACAAAGGTACGGGTACAAATGGTGCATTCCTGAACGTTGCTGCGGCAGTTTCTGGTCTAGATATTTACGTGGGTGAAATTGGTGTATCTGGCTCAAATGCTGCAAGCACAACTTCAGTGCGTCGTGGTAATGATGATGCAAACTACAATGCAATTTTATCAGGCTTGACTGTCAAAACTGGTTTAACAAGTGCGAATATTCAGTTAGGTGCTGCTCCACAAGGTGCAATGATTGTATTGAATACAACGATGCAAGGTGGTTTAGAGCTTAAAGATCTTGGTATCGTAGATAGCTCAACTAAGCAAGGTACAGGTGATGGTACTACGGGTAACCGTGCTGCTGGTCAAATTTATCTTGATAGCATCAAAGTATCTGATGCATCAAATACTGACTTAACTGTAAATGCAAAAGTAAGTGTAGTGGGTAAAGAAGGTACAAATAACGGTTATTTACGTCTTATTACAGGTTCTGGTGCTTCAACCCCAGCAACTGATGTATACATCAAAGGTGTACATTTAGGTAGTAAAGATGCTAAGTCAATCGGTGATGTTGAAGTACAAGGTTTACAAACTTACTACAACGACGGTACAGCAAACGTGAAAGGTTCTATGATCACGATTTCTGGTCACTAAGTTTCCTTCAGAAAAAGCGCACAATGTGCGCTTTTTTTTATTTTTAAATATCGATAATTAAAGCAAAAAATGAGAAATGCTGTATTGATCACAATAGTTTATTAAAACTTTACTTAATTCTATTTTTCATTACATTTCGTCAAAAAAAACTAAAAAAAAGCTGTTTTTTTCTATAAAAAAAGGTATCTTCAACAGACAGGGATGTAGTGTTTTTAAACACTAAAATAAAACGAATAAGGCAAGTTGTGCCATAGTTAGAAAAAGAGACTTATGTTAGAGATCGCTTTAGGCTCAGCATTGATGTATTACTTTACAACGCAAGCCTTTGAAATTGAGAAAAAGCCAGAGGGGACTGTTCATTACACAGAAACTCTCGATTCCCGTAATCCTTCATTTACTCGTAATCATCGCGAAGCCGTGGTGATTAAGCCTGCTGTTGAAGATCAATTCAGGGGAATTGTACGTCAAGCTTACGACTATAGTTGCGGATCTGCAGCCTTAACTACGCTATTAAATGGTTATGGTGGTTTGCGCTTGACTGAACAACAGACGATGACCGGTTTGCTTCAATATGGTGAGTATCAACGTATCATCGAGCGTCGTAGTTTCTCCTTGTTAGATATGAAACGTTTCGTTTCAGCATTGGGGCTAACAAGTGGTGGTTACCGTGGCGAGTTTTCTGATCTAACTGCTTTGAAGCAACCTGCAATTGTTCCTATTACCTATGCGGGTTTTAAACATTTTGTAGTATATAAAGCATATAAAGATGGAAGAGTTTATGTCGCTGATCCAGCTTTAGGCAATATCAGTTTTGACGAGATTCGATTTAAAGAAATCTGGGATAACAATACATTATTTATTGTTGATATACCTCAACAGTACCAAAAGAATTTATTGGCACTTCAAGATTCCGATATGCGTCATGTGGAAGATGCAACTGTAAATCGATATGCGCTTGCTGACATTCAATATCCAACGCAACAGTTTGAGAAACTTGCAGACAAGGGCTCAACAATGCGCCGAGTATTGGATACGAACTCTACATCAGATACTTACAATCAACCAATTACGACGTATATGCGCTTATATTACAAGCGGAAATAGTTAATAAAAATCAGTAAAATTAATGTAATAGGATGCAAAGTAAAATGAATCATACATGGATGAAGATGACTGTGTTGGCGTTGAGTTTAGGCGCAATCACATCAACACTTTACGCAGCAGAGGAACAGCAACCTGTAGTTGAATCTACAGCACCTCAAACAGATGAAGCAACAGTTGTAAGCCCTGAGCCGACCAACCCGCCTGTGGAAGAGACGACGGCGAGCCCCGTTGCTCCAGCGGTTGAAACAAGTCAGGCTGATCAAGCGGCGAGTGCATTGCAGAAAAAAGAAACAGATGCAACTCAAGAAACCAACCTGCAAGAAGTTTTTACCTCGAATGAGCGTCAGTACTCGCTAATCAAAAAAGGTGTTTTTTCATCCTATTACGACATTGACTACACCTATTATCGTGATACTCGTGTCGATGCCTCTATGGAGGATGGAAGCTTAAATAACCTAAGATTTGAAGAAGATGCGAATCATACCTTAACCAACACATTTACAGTACAGTACGGCTTATTAGACAATCTTACGTTGTCTGCATCATTGCCTCTAGTTGCAAAAAAAGAATTATTAAAAGATAAAACTGCAGCGGGCTTGGGGGATATTAACTTTGGGGCACGTTGGGAACCATTTCCTTTAAAACAAGGGCGCTTACCTTTAGTACTATTCGGAAGTTTATCGACTAAAACAGGCGATAGCCCTTATGAAATCGGGATCGATGAACTTTCAACAGGTAAGGGATATTATTCGGCTGGTGTTGGTGCAAGTACCCGTAAGTACATTGATCCAGTTGTATTATTTAGTTCTGTATCTGTCAATTATGGCTTTAAAGAATCTGGCTTAGACCAAGCTCGAGGTCGAAGAACATTAGAGAGTTTTGATCCAGGTGTGAGTGGTGGCTTTGCTTTTGGTTTTGCCTACTCATTTAACTATGACGTGTCACTGACCATGTCGTATCAACAAAGCTTCAATACAGGCGCAAAATTCAATTTCTCAAATGGTGAGAGTTACGAATCTGGGGATCAGAGTAGTGCCATGCTGTCTTTTGCTTTAGGGGTTCGTGTTTCTCCTGAAACGATTGTGAATGGTACGGTCGGTATTGGTTTAACTGAAGATGCACCAGATGTGTCACTTGGTCTATCTTTCCCACTTGATATTATAGGTTTTGGCAAAAAAATTCGTTAAGGAGATGTAATGGTGAAACACCTTAAATTATGTCCTTTAACGATAGCCGTATTTTTTGCTGGTTTATCTACTGTTGCCAATGCACAGTTAGGACAAGACTTATCTGTAGACTTAAGATCGCTTGCTTTGGGGAATGCCGTAACAGCAGATCCGCCAGGCATTAGTGCTGTGCATTTTAACCCAGCAGCACTTGCGAAATTAGAGGGTTTACAAACTGACGTACAAGGGATTTTGGCAAATTTTGCCATTAAACGTGATTATTCGGCACCTGCTGGTTACAACGTTTTTGGTTACTCAGATGATCCATTGGTTTGTAATGATGGCCCTGAAATTGATTCTAATATCTGTACGGACTTTAAAGGTACAGTGCACGGGGATGTAGAATATGCCAGTATTTACGTTCCGATTCTCAAGAAAATTGTTGATTTGGGGCCTAATTCACCATTAGTCGCACCAACTGCTGGTATTTCATATAAGCCACCTGGTTCAAAAGTAACTTATGCAACTGCGGTTTATGCACCTTTAGTGGCTGGTTTTGGTGCAGAAGATGGCAACCCGAGTAACTATATGGGGCAACAGGTTGCCTTAGAGCGTATTACTTATTTATCGCCGTCTTTTGGTTATCAGGTGAATGATCATTTATCACTCGGCGCTTCATTCGGAATGTCCTATCAGGCAATTGCCCTGAAAACTGATTTACGTTTCCCGAATGAAATGATCGGTGTATTACGTATGGTCGATGAGGTCGTTTGTCGGCCATTTAAAGACAACGGAGATATCATTACCGATTTATTGTTATTCGGTATTTGTAATGCTAAAGAAGGAATGAACCCGTTTAATAAAATGGGTGCCATGGATGTTTCTTTGGAGCAATCCTTAAGTCCAAGCTATAACTTGGGCCTACTTTGGGAGCCAACTGATGACTTTAGCTTTGGTATGGTGTATCAAAGTGAAGCCAAAATGCGCTTAAAAGGTAAATATTTAATTGATAATGCAGTAGCGCCACAACAGTTAGTTGCTGGATTAAACTCTTCTGCAACAGGACAAATTCTTGCGGCGATTCTGGGCTTACCTGGTTATGTTCCAGATGTGGAATCAGGTCTGGTTGCGATGGATTTCAAATATCCTCAGCACTTTAAAGCTGGGATTAAATATAAAATATTCCCAGACTTGCAAATGAATTTTGACGTAGGCTGGACCGACTTCTCGGCTTGGGACAAATTTAGATTTGAGTTTGACCGACAAATTTCATTACTTAAAGTTGCCAAACTACTTTCCAACGATGTGACAGACCGTTCCTTAGCTTTACCATTACGCTTCCAGTCTTCTTGGCGTTGGGGCATAGGTTTTGAATATTCTGCGACAGATCGTTTGAAATTACGGATGGGATATGAACCTCGTACAAGTTCTATTCCAGATGACAAACGAAATACCATGGTACCGATTAACAATGCACAACTATTTGGTCTAGGTATTGGTTATCGTTTTGATCAGGATACAGATCTCGATTTGTCCTTAGGTTTCTTGCGTAGCCGTGATGATATTCCAGCTAACACCAGTAGTTTATCGAATCAGACTGGGGTGGGTAATATCTTATTAAACCCTTATGCAGGCCTAAATGTAAAAACAAATACCAAAGTCACCTTACTTGGCATTAACTACAGAACAAAATGGTAATGTATAAAATGATTAAACAGCCTCTGCTCGTGACCTTGTTCGTTGCTTTGTCAAGCGGGGGAGCTGTGTATGCAGAAGAGGGTTTCTATACAATCATTGGCCCAGATGGTCGGCCAATGATTATTCCTCAGAAAAAGCAATCTCAACCTGTAAAAACGATACCAGTTCAGCAAAAGCAAGAAAAGGTCACACAGGTTGAGAAAGTAGAACCTGTTGTGGTGGAGAAAAAGCAGCCAGATAAAAAAGAGGTTGCTTCTTCAAAGCCAGCTGCTGCAATGGCAGTGCCTAAAGAATCTTCAATACAAAAACAAACTACCGATGGAAGAGCTTCCCATCCTCCTGTCATCGTACCTGCATCATCTAAGCAAGTGAAAAAAATAGTTGAGGTTAAAAAAGAGCAACCACAGCCACCTGTGGCAGAAACAGCACTACCAACAGTGACGTCATCACAAAAATCTCACCCCGTTCATATTGAGCCTACTATTTCGGCTAAACCATCTTTAACATCAGAAAGGCCGAATAAGAAAGAAGTCGTGGTACCAAGGCAACAATCTAGTGATGCTGTGAATGTTGAGAACTCTACATCAGCACCGCTTTCTAAAATTGATGGCGTAGAATATGTAAATAATGAATATCTAGAAGACCAAGAGTTTAATCTCGATGGCAAAAAACGTTTTTATACAATGCCTGATGGAACTGGGCGTATGGAAACAATTGAGCGTAAAAAAGGTGTAAACCAGTCGATGCTCAATAGATTGTTGAATCGAAATCCTAAACCTGAAGAACCGATCGTTTTATCGAGTACTTATATACGTTTATCTGCTGAAGACTTGGCGGCAACTTTTGAAAATGATCGTTGTTTCTTAAAGGATTATAAGAAATCAATTAAGACTTTAACGCCTAAAAAAGAAGTTGGTGTCTGGCCGAGAAAGCCCTTAAAAGAAAAGTTTGAATACGAAGTAGTCAAGTTAGATCATTCCGTAGAATATATGCAAATTGCTTCTTACGCCTCAAGTAATGAAAAGCCTGTTTATTATTGGCCGTTGGTCGTCTTCTTAGATGAAAAAGGCTGTGCACAGGAGGCCGTAAGTGGTTTTAAAAATAACTCGCTGAACACAACATTGCTGCAACATTCAGCGATTCAAGGTGTGATAAAAATTCCACCAAAAGCTGAATATATGATGATGACGCCACTCGCTTCTGCAATTGATGTACCTGAAAGCGAATTATCAAATCAAGGCCAGATAAGGATCTCTGCTTTAAAGTAAGCATTAACAGGATTGAAATGTATGAATAAGAAAATATTATTACCTTTTGCAGTATCTACGCTTGCACTAATGTTACATGGTTGTGGTGGTGAAAGTGCCAAGATTAATGAAGATCCAACTAAAGGTGTTGAAGGAGTCACTTCAAATACCAGTTGTAATGTGAAAGAAGATACATGCTTACAGTTTGTACTGGATTATCCGATCGCAGGGCTTAATTTTGATTGTAGCTCAGATAAATTCAATCATTTTTCAACAAAAATGGAAGGTAATCTTGCTACGGGTGCCTGTAAGTTGGGAGATACGATTACTTTCTATCTTCAAGGTGAGACCAGCGCCCGCAAAATTAATTTAGGTTCAGTGCAATTAGATAAGATTACCAAACTTAAAACAGCCGCTTATTCCCGTATTCGTATCATTGATTTAGCAATGGGCCTAACTGGAAAAACCCCAGCAAGCGTAAGTGAAGATGACGAAACTATACGTGTGGCAATGGCACTCATTAAAATTCTTCAGAGTCAGGGTGTTGCTGATAAACGTAATGTGATTGGTGATATTCAGCAAATTGAATTCACAAAGGAAAAGAAAAATACGCTTGCGGAAATATCTCAGGATGTTGGTGTAAATGAACTCAGTAGCGGGGCATATGCAGAGATTCTGAAACCTTGGCTGGATGTGAGTGAAATTACGGATGAACAAGCCTTTGCTCTGGTTACTCAATTACTGAATTTAAGTCAGGTTGGGGTATGGTATGCGGAGTTACCTCTATTTAAGGCGGGAAGTAATGGTGCTGTCATCGAAACGCCAAATGAAGGAAGTGGCGTATTCCCAGATGGTCTGTTTGGATGTAACAGAGACCTTTATACAGACTGTCTGAATGCTACAGATGGAAAAGGCGCGAACTTACGCCATTTAATGGGGCGGTTTGAGTTACTTACAGATCGTCAAGGTTATATTCTTGGCTATGGTCAACAATGGCGAGGTAACCCGATTATCACCAATAATGTCGTCGCTCCACCACTTGCATTAATTGGGAGCGCTAAACCAGAGAAAATGCAGGTTCAGGCACAAAAAAACTGGTTTAATGTAATTAATCAAGAGATTAACCCTGAACAGCCTTTGCGATTTATGTTGAATAATAATGCCTCAGAGGATTTGTTAATCACACAAGGTAAATTGATTAATGGAACCAATATCGCGAGTACAGAAGCTGTTTATCGTCAACTCACCAAAGCAAAGAGTACAGATCCCTTTACAAATGCAAAAGATCTGGGTTTATGGCAGCAAAAGATTGATGGTTTAACATATAAAGGTGTAACCGATATCTTTAAGTTTAACTCGGCAAGTTACCTAGCAAAAGATGTGTTTACGACAGAAGCCAACGTTCAACCTCAACAACGTTACGCATTTCCGCTCTATGCAACCCTGACGTTTAGATTTCAGGATGCCAGCATTGCCCCTGTTGATTTGGGCATTTTGATTGATGAACGTGGTGATATCAGAACCGATATCAAAAAAGATGCAACCGCAACAGATATGTCCGGTAATTGTGCCAAAGCTGAACCACAGGCAGATGGTACATATTTAGATGAGTTTGGTGTAACACAATATCGAATTGGTACAACGGGTGGTGCAAACTCTTCAAGTAACGATAAATCAGTAACTGTTCGTATGATTTTCTCAAATCCGAAATTTGGCGTACTTGAGGGGATTTTACTTGGTTTAAACTTTACATCTCTAAATAACAAACAAAATATTAGTGGTGCAAAAATCAATGTGTATAACTTGTTGAATGGCGAAGCAAATGGAATTAACTTGACCAACTTCTCTGATAAAACAGTTTCATGGTTGAATACGCATGCAGTTTATCTGACGTCTTATATCACCATCTATGATCATAAAGATACAGATAAGAGTAAATTGATTGCACCAACAGATGCAGAGCGTGCCATCGCTAAGCGTTATACGGGTACCGCAAGTATTAAGGTTGCAGACCAAAAAATTCCAGCGTGTAACTCCATCAAGATAAAATCTTGATGGACAGCAAAATAAAAAAGACCGCATAAACGCGGTCTTTTTTATTTATCCCGTATGGTCCAGACGTGTACCAAGCGTTTCTAAATGTGTTGGAAATTGTCCACTTTTACGGTCAGCAAAATAATGTCGTAGAGTTTGCTCTACGCTTGGGAAAGCCAGTTCTTTCCATGGAATTTCATGTTCTTCAAATAAGCGGCACTCGATACTTTCTTCACCTGCACCGAACTGTCCTTGTTTTAATAAGGCCTTAAAGAGTACGTAAATCTGTCCGATACGCGGGATATTGTACATGCAATAGAGTTGTTCGATTTCAACTTCAGCTTCAGCTTCTTCTCTGGTTTCGCGTGCTGCACCTTGTTCCATGGTTTCAAATAATTCCATATAACCCGCAGGTAAAGTCCAGAGACCATAACGTGGTTCAATGGCTCGACGGCACAGTAAAACTTTATCGTCCCACAGGGCTAATGCACCGCAAATGACTTTGGGATTTTCATAATGGATGTTGCCACAATGTGTGCAGACCAATCGTGATTTATGATCACCAAGTGGAATTTTTGCTTCAGTTTGATGTCCACACGCAACGCAAAAGCTCATAGTTATCATCAGCCGTAGAGATAACTCAGCATAACCGAATTTTTATGACTTCGCATCATGATCTATGATTGCAGCTAAAAATTCAGCTATGATGCTGATTAAGGAAAATGAGAACAAGAGATAATTGAGATGGAAGAACCATCGTTAATCGCGCTTTTACAACAACGGTTACGTTTTTCCAAACGAATCCAGCAGGCGGATGCTGCTGTATTAATTGCGATTACACAAGAAAATCAGCCTAAAGTTTTGCTCACGCGCCGTTCGATGCAGTTGTCTCAACATGCAGGGGAGGTTTCCTTTCCTGGTGGCAAACGTGATCCGAGCGATACCAGTAATATTGTTGTGGCGTTGCGTGAAGCGCAAGAGGAAACTGCACTGAATCCTTTTGATGTCAAACTGTTGGGCGATCTGCCGATTCAGCGGGCACGCAGTGGCTTGTCTGTTAAGCCGATCGTGGGGCTGATTCCTGCTCAAGTGGATCTGGTGGCGCAACCGACCGAGATTGATCGGATTTTCTTTGTCCCATTACAAGAACTCATCGATGCACCACCTTTGCCTTACGAAGTCCGTTTGGCTCGACAATCGTTATATTTCCCGAGTATGCAAGTGGAGAGTGAAGTGGTGTGGGGGCTGACTGCGCGTATGTTGGTGTCTTTATTTCAATATGGATTGGGCTATCAAAAAAGCTGGCCTTTTCTCGTGAATCCCCCGCACTTTGGGATTGCAAAGTTCTAATTTTTTTAAGAGTTTTTTATCATGATGTATACCTATCAGGGATTGAGTCCGAAAGCTTTACATGAACCTTGGGATGGCTGGGTTGCGCCAACAGCGACAGTCATTGGCCAAGCAGAACTTGGTCGGCAAGTGAGTATTTGGTTTGGTGCAGTGGTCCGTGCTGACAATTGTGTGATACGGATTGGGGATTTCTCGAATATTCAGGAAAATGCCGTGTTGCATACCGATGCTGGTATTGAATTGACTATTGGCGAATATGTGACGGTTGGACATAAGGTCATGTTACATGGTTGTACCATTGGTGATAATTCGCTGATTGGCATGAATGCGGTTATTTTGAATAACGCCGTGATTGGTAAAAATTGCATTATTGGTGCTAATGCGCTGATTCCAGAAGGAAAGATTATTCCAGATAATTCTGTAGTGATGGGGTCTCCCGGAAAAGTAGTGAAAACACTGGATGAACAAGGGGCTGCACGTTTGCGTTTAAGTGCCTTGCATTATGCAGAGCATTATAAAAACTTCTTAAATCTGGAACCCTTTACTTTTTAAGCCTATTTAAAAATGAAGTCTTGATATTGCCAAGTTTATGCTTGGCTTTTTATTGAGATAAAAAAGCCAAGAACTCGCCTATCGCGTTTGAGTGGAGTATGATACTCGACGTTTTTTATCTCTTTTGGGCTAAGGTTTTTGCATGAAGTTGCTGGCATTGGAAACTGCAAATGAGCAGTGTTCTGTTTCATTAATTGATGATACTCAAGAACTCTATTTTCAGTTGGATGATCGGCCGAAAGCACAAACGCAAACAATTTTGCCTTTAACCGAGCAAGCCTTATTACAAACCCAAACTCAACTTGCTGATTTGACAGCAATTGCATTTAGTCGCGGCCCAGGTTCATTTAGTGGGGTGCGTATTAATGCTGCCGTTGCACAGGCTTTGGCTTGGTCTCAGGATTTACCCGTCATCCCCGTTTCTAGTTTGCAGGCCTTGGCTCAAGCGGCTTATCGTGTTACGGGTTTAAAGCAAGTCACAGCTGTACTCGACGCACGCATGCAGGAAGTTTATATCGCCAACTTCTGTCTGGATGAGCAGGGCATGATGCAGGCGATGGATGAAGAAAAATTATTAAATTACGAGCAAGCTTCTGCGTATTGCAAATTTACGCCGATTGGTTCGGGTTCAGAATTAATTAAGCCAACTGGAATAGACTCCGCTGAGGTTTCCATTCAAAACACGACACGGGTACAAATTAAGGCAACAGCACAAGATATTGCTGTGATTGCCAGAAGCTATGCAGCACAGCAAAAATGGGTCGATGCTGAACATGCGCTGCCTGTGTATTTACGTGATGATGCATGGAAAAAAATTCCAGAACAAGGTAAGGCGAATTAAGGTTAATTATGGATCTTTTATTGCTATTTAAAGCAGCAATTATGGGCTTGGTTGAGGGAATTACCGAGTTCCTGCCCATTTCAAGTACAGGACATCTCATTTTATCAGGACAACTTCTTGATTTCTGGACGATTGAAAAAAGAGATATGTTTGCTGTTGCCGTGCAGATTGGGGCAATTGCCGCGGTTATTTATGAATATTGGGGTAAATTGTGGGGAGCGCTGATTGGCGCGCTCACTGGACAAGAGCAGGGTCGCCGTCTGAGTCTGAACCTGATCATCGCATCTATTCCCATCGTGATTATTGGCCTGACTTTTGGTGATGTGGTCAAAGCCTATTTATTTAATGCGATTACCGTTGCGATTGCCTTGATTGTTGGTGGTTTTATTATTCTATGGGCGGAACGTCGACCGCATCAGATCGTTACCAAAGAAGTGGATGATCTGAGTTTTAAACAGGCGACGCTCATTGGTTTGATTCAATGTCTGGCTTTGATTCCAGGGACTTCACGTTCAGGTTCAACCATTATTGGTTCATTATTTTTAGGTGTATCTCGTAAAGCCGCAGCCGAATTCTCATTCTTCTTGGGAATCCCTGTATTGATGGGCGCTGGCTTACTGGATATGTACAAGATGCGTCATGAATTGCATAGCAATGACATGATGGTCTTAGCCGTCGGTATTATTGTTGCTTTCATTTCTGCCTTGGTTGTCATCCGTGCCTTGATTCGCTATGTGTCTAAGCATGACTTCACGGCATTTGCGTATTATAGAATTGTATTTGGTTTATTTATCTTAGCGACGTGGTGGACAGGTTGGGTGCATTGGTAATGCAGATGGAGTGTTGGTATCAAACGGAATATGAACAGGCATTTCAGCAATTGAAAAGCCGTTTAGCTGAATTGAATGTTCAGTTGAATGGTCAAGCTGTTGAAAAGATTAATGCCCGTTTTTTACGTTTGAATCCTGAAATGGCTTTGGTCATCGATAGCGATGGGGTTAGCCTTGCTGCCAACGGGATGAAAATGCAACCTGACTGGCGTGCGGAGATTCCCCGTTTAAAAAGAGCCAGCTTAAAATCAGAGATGATTGCCAGAGCATGCCAACTGGGTGAAAAGCCAAGCTTGATCGATGCAACTGCTGGTTTAGGTCATGACAGTTTACTGATGGCTTATTTGGGAGCCGATGTACGACTGGTTGAGCGACATCCGATCCTGTTTGTGTTGCTGGAACATACCAAAGCACAGGCCGAGCAAGATCCATTTTTACAGTCGTTCATGTCGCGTATTGAACTGACCTATGCGGATTCGAATAGCTATTTACAGCAACTAGTCCAGCAGGGTGAGCAGGTCGATGTCGTGTATCTTGATCCCATGTTTCCGCAACGTGATCAGAACCAGCAAGCAGTAAAGAAACAGGCTCAGGTCAAGAAGCAAATGCAGTTATTACATATGTTGTTGCCTGAAGATGGGGAAATGGATCTTGGGGATCAACTCTTGCATTTGGCCAACCAGATCGCGAAACGGGTAATTGTGAAACGACCCCGACATGCGGTTTATCTGGCGGATCAAACCCCTGATCACCAATGGTTAGGTGATGCTTGCCGTTTTGATGCATATTTTCCAAAAGGTTAACTTTAAATCAGATTCAAATGATTGTTTGGCTTGCGTCAATGCTCGGTAAAGATTTGTGATATAGTGCAAAAGCATGATTGCTAAAAAATTCTTGTCGAGCTTACACTACAGTCACGCATTGCGTCTTTTAGGAAAAGTACTGCACATTCAATCATTAGAATGGCATATTTTCAGTTTAGGCTTGAAAAGAGAAACTCCCGAAGAATTTTATGATAGACCTCAAACCGTCCATTAATCTCTGGCATGATTTTAAAAGTAACCAAATTGCTGGAATGTGGTTGTTCCTCGGGTCTCGCCGTTCCTTACAGGTTGTTCATCCTTCTATTACCCAGTTGATTCTCTGGGGTATCCTCGGTGGCTGTACCAACTCGCTTTATAGCTGGTTGGTGGCGGGTCAAATGGGGGAGTTCAATGCTCAAGGTTTGATTGGCTACGCACTTTGGCCTTTTATTGCTCTTATTGTCGGTATTTTTCTTTCGCAACGGATGAATCAGCCGCGTTTGATGCTGGTGCCTGCATTACTGTGGTTAGTGCTTGATACCAATATTCTGCTTTTACAATGCATTATCCAATATCTTGGCTCGAATGGCTATCTGAACTTTATTCCTGACAGTATCTATAACGGTTTCCTGCCGCCACTGTTTGTTGGTCTATTTGTCTGGCAAAGTCTGGCTGTAATTTGGGTCTTTTCTCGTGCTTTGAACTGGCCTTGGTGGGAGCGGGCGCTGGTTTTTGTGGCAACGATTGCAACCATGGTGGTATGGCAGCTTTCAGTAAAGGATCAGCCGATCTGGAAAGTGGAACAGACCCCGCCAAGTTTTGCCGAAGATGCCTTCTATGCGCAAAGCCATTTGCTGGATAAGGCATTGGATCAGATTCAATATGGTGATATTGCACAAAGCCACTGGTACTTTATGGGGGTGGCTGGTGATAGCTATGTGGATGTATTCAAATCGGAAATTGAACGTATAAGAGAACAGTTTGATACGCGGTTTGGAACCTTTGGGCGTTCGATTATGCTGATTAACAATCCAGCCACGCGTTTAGAAGTGCCAATCGCATCGAAAACCAGTATGGAGTTGGCTTTACGCCGTATTGGTCAGCAAATGAATCGTGATAGCGATGTGTTGTTTCTATATATGACATCGCATGGTGAGCGTAATCATTTTGAAATTGAAAATGCACCTCTTAATCTGGATCAGGTCGATCCAAAATGGTTAAGAGAAACGCTAGATAAATCTGGAATTCGCTGGCGTGTTATTGTGATTTCAGCGTGTTACTCAGGTAGTTTTATTCCCGCTTTACAATCACCAGATACTTTAATTATTACTGCTTCTGCGGCAGACAAAACTTCTTTTGGCTGTAATAACGAAGCAGACTATACTTATTTTGGTCGGGCGTTTTTTGATCTGGCGATGCGCGAACAATATTCCATGAAAAAAGCGTTTGAGCAGGCTAAGCAGACCGTGACCAAGTGGGAAGTGGCACAAGGTGTTGAACCATCTGAACCGCAATGGTCGATCGGTCGTAATATGGAATTGATGCTGCCACAGCTTGAACCGTATCTGTTCCCGACACAAAATATTGCATCTACAGACATTACAAAAACACAGGATGATGAACATGCAGCTACTGCAAAAAAACCGTTGTTTTGAGGGTGAGCAACGTATTTATCAACTTGAGTCTCAACATCTTAAAGGCAGCACCAAAGTGGGTGTCTATTTGCCACCTGCGGCATTGGAAGGCAAGGCGTGTTCAGCCTTGTTTTATCTTGCAGGCTTAACCTGTACCGAAGAAACCTTTGCGATTAAAGCCCATGCACAGCGGATGGCGGCTCGACTCAGCCTGATTTTAATTACACCTGATACTTCTCCGCGTGGTGAAGGTGTTGCACAAGGCGATCATTGGGATATTGGACAGGGAGCTGGCTTTTATATTAATGCGACCCAGCAACCTTGGGCTGAGCATTATCAAATGGAGTCTTATCTGGTTGATGAACTCTATGTGCATGTTTTACAATCGTTTCCTGTGGCTGAAAACCAGGTCGGAATTTTTGGACATTCAATGGGTGGACATGGCGCATTGACCTTAGCTTTTAAATATCCTGACCAATTCAAATCGGTTTCGGCTTTTGCGCCGATTTGTGCGCCAAGTATTTGCCCGTGGGGTGAAAAAGCATTTAGCCAATATCTTGGCACTGATCAGCAGCAATGGGCGACACATGATGCGACCGTGCTGGTGCAGCAGAAAGGTGGATTATTTGAAGAAATCCTCATTGATCAAGGACTGGATGACCAGTTTTTTGCTCAGCTGAATCCTGAAAAATTTAAACAAGCCTGTCTGGAGGCTGAGCAACCGCTCACTTTACGTCTACACAAAGGCTATGATCATGGCTATTACTTTATTCAAAGTTTTATCGATGATCATCTACAGTTCCACGCCATTCAGCTTGAAAAAGTAGCGGGATAAAAAAAGAAGCTCATTTGAGCTTCTTTTTAATTGTGCTGCCATTCAGCCACAAATTCCTGCTGTGCCATACGGTTTAAATGATTGATCACCACTTGTTCGAGATGTGCGATATCATCTTGCTGGTTTTCAATCAGCACCGCCAAATGCTGTTCATGCGGTGTGAGGGTGACGGTAGCAGTAGGCATAAAGATTTTTGTCTCTGTTTCCGTTTCTGCAACTTCAAACTTATGCTTCCAGTGATTGAGCAAACGTTTACTAATACGTTTTCCTTCAGTCGTCGTGATATTTGTGCTGCTATTCATGTTGCTTTTCTTCCTCTAATTTCATTGACTAACATAGCAAAGCGCAGGCGAGATAAAAATAGTCCAGATGCAACGCGTTGTTGCAAGTTTGCAATGCTTGAATAATGACTTTGTAACAGCCCTAAGTGTGCTGAATTTGTTATAATCATTTCATCATTTTTCTCAGAGTTTGCCAGGTCATCCATGTCCAAGCCTTATTTGATTGCTCCTTCGATTTTATCTGCTGATTTTGCGCGTTTAGGTGAAGAGGTAGAAAAAGTTCTAGCTGCAGGTGCAGACGTTGTACATTTTGATGTGATGGATAACCACTATGTACCAAACCTTACTTTTGGTGCAGGGGTATGTAAGGCACTGAAAAATTACGGTATCAAAGCACCTATCGATGTGCATCTGATGGTTTCACCTGTGGATCGCATGATTGGTGATTTTATTGAAGCGGGTGCAGAAATTATTACCTTCCACCCAGAAGCAACGGATCACATTGACCGTTCTTTGCAATTGATCAAGGCGGGTGGTGCAAAAGCAGGCTTGGTATTTAACCCGGCAACACCATTGCATTATCTTGATTATGTGCTGGATAAAGTCGACCAGATTTTATTGATGAGCGTAAACCCAGGCTTTGGCGGCCAGAAATTCATCCCAATGACTTTGGATAAATTGCGTCAGGCGCGTCAAATTATTGATGCCAGCGGTCGTGATATCCGTTTAGAAGTTGATGGTGGTGTTGGCCCAGCAAATATTCGTGAGATTGCAGAAGCGGGTGCGGATATGTTCGTGGCTGGATCGGCAATTTTTGGTCAACCAGACTATAAAGCGGTGATCGATCAGATGCGTGCAGAGCTGGCTCAAGTTGGTGCAACAGAAGTTTAGTGTTTTCATCCTATTTTTCACATAAGCTTGTGGATAACTTTGTTTATAACTGGGTGGATAACCATGTTGATAAGCAGGTGGATAAGATGTTGTTAAAATAAACAAAATGATTTCAGTTGTTTATATTCACAGCAAAAAAACGAAAAAAGGACAATTTTTTGTCCTTTTTTTATGCGCTAACTTATTTATTTTGCACTATTTTTGCGCGGTGGGCTTAAAGGTTTGAATCGGCCAAGAAAACAGCGAAATCATGCTGTTGTTGAATATAATGATAAGAATTTAAACAGTGAGATCATTGTGCATAAAGCAGAAAGAAATTATGCTAGGCATATTCAATTACCTGAATTGATAGAAACAAGGAACCTTTAGTGCAATTTCGCAAGCAATACAGACATTTGTGGTTTGTATTCCTGATGATCTTTTTCATCGGGGGAAGCAGTGCGGCCGTTGCAGCAGTTCAAGAGGTTCATGCTCATCATTCATCTACTGTTTCAACCTTATCGTGTCATGATCAGCAAATGATGCAACATCATCCTGCGCAAAGCTCACATGCAGATCGCATGAGTCTCGGTCAATGCCATGATGGACAGATGCAGGATCATCTGCATTGTCAGGATTGTAATAGTATCTCGCATTGCCAAAGCATCAATTTCGCTTTAGACCAAAATACGCCAAGCCTTTCTGCTTCGCCATTTTTAGAGCTGAGTACGTATATCAATACGGACTACCAAGCTCGGCATCTTGCTGGCTATTGGCAAGAGATTTTACGCCCTCCTAGAACCTGATCTGTCTTTGCAGGCTCTTTCGCTTTGTGAAAAGCGAAGTGAGCATTTTTAAAGTTAACAGATTAGGAAATCATCATGTCCTCAAAAATATATGCTGGTGTTGTCGCTAGCCTAAGCTTATTGTTCGCACCTTATAGTGTGGCAGCAATTAAAGAATATCATCTCAATATTAATCAGGGCACTGTCAATGTGACAGGTAAATCCGTACAACGTATTACCGTGAATGGGAAATTTATTGCGCCGCTGCTTGAATTTGAGGAGGGGGATGAAGCTGTCATTCATGTTCATAACCAGCTCAAAGATCAAGATACTTCTTTACACTGGCATGGTCTGCTTTTACCCGGACTCATGGATGGTGTGCCAGGCTTTAACGGTTTCAAAGGTATTAAGCCGAATGGCAGTTTTGAGTACCGTTTTAAGGTTCGTCAAAATGGCACTTACTGGTATCACGCGCACAGCAAGGGGCAGGAACAGGATGGTTTATATGGCCCTTTGGTGATTTATCCAAAAGGCAAGCAGCCTGTCGCAGCACATGAAAAAGCTGAACGTGATTATGTGGTGATGTTGTCTGATTTCCATGAAACTGAAAGTGACAAGATCATGGCAAATCTGAAGAAATCAGCCGAGTATTATCAGAACCAGCGTGAAACAGTTGGCGATGTCTGGAAACAGTTCAAGCAACAAGGCTTGAAAGCAACTTGGCAAGATCGCTCGATGTGGAACCAGATGCGCATGCTGAAAACGGATTTGTCCGATGTCACGGGTTATACCTTTTTGGTGAATGGGCAGACGCCACAGCAAAACTGGACAGGTATTTTTAAGACGGGTGAAAAGGTACGTTTGCGTTTTATCAATGCATCGGCGATGTCATTTTTTGATGTACGTATTCCTAACCTGAAAATGACCGTGGTCAGTGCCGATGGACAGCCAGTAAAGCCTATTCCTGTAGATGAGTTCCGTATTGGTACGGCAGAAACTTATGATGTGTTGGTCGAACCGAAACAGGCACATTATCAAATTGAAGCAGAGTCGATTGATCGCTCTGGCTTTGCTATTGCCTCATTGCAGAATGAAATGCTGACCACTCCGACGAGGGTTCAGATTCCAAAAGCACGTCCACGTGCCTTATTAACCATGGAAGATATGGGGATGGATCATGGTTCGCATGGTCAAATGAAAATGGGCGAAATGGACCATAGTCAACATCAGATGCCACAGGAAAAAACGAAGACTGCAACGACCTCGCAATCAGCTATGGATCACAGCGCGCATACGCAAATGAACATGAGCAAGATGGATCATGGCCAACATCAGACTGCTCAGAACAAACAGGCCGATGCCTCTAAACAACATGCAGGCATGGATCATGCTTCACATGAAAATATGGACATGTCGCAAATGGATCATAGTGCTCATGTACAGATGAACATGAAAGACATGGAGCATCGCCAGCATCAAATGAAGGACTCTTCTGAAAAAGAAGGCACCAATACTGTACAAGGCTGGGCCAATGCTGCAACCCCAGCTGGTCAGAAAGCCTTAACGTATGCTGATCTTAAATCTTTACAACCCCAGCCAGAAAAATATAGCCGTCCAGCAGAACGTGAAGTGGTGATTCGTCTGGGCGGAACCATGGAACGTTATATCTGGACCATTGATGGCAAGAAGTTTAGTGATCCTGACTTTAAGCCTTTAACGGTGCGTTATGGTGAGCGTATCCGCCTGAAATTTGTCAATGACAGTATGATGGCGCATCCGATGCATTTGCATGGCATGTTTATGCAACTGGAAAATGGTCAGGCGCCACAGGACATGCCAAATAAACATACAGTGATTGTACCGCCTGGTAAGACGGTAACAGCTTTGTTGACTGCGGATGAATTAGGAGAATGGGCAATCCATTGTCACCTGTTATATCACATGAGCGCAGGCATGATGAGTAAGCTGATCGTTGCCAATGTAGACGATTCAAAAACTCCAGTTCAAGCCCCTGTTCAATCATCTCAAGGAGCGAGCCATGCACATCACTAAGCAAGTTTCTAAAATGAAACGATATACACAATTATTGGCAATCGGTGGCATGGTTTCTTCGTTGAGTGGACTAGCTTATGCACATGAAGGGCATGACGCCATGATGCAAATGGAAATGCCTGCACAACAGAATATGCCAGTGGCTGCTTCATCTACGATGGATCATTCACAGCATCAACATCAGACAACAGTTCAGCAACCGCCTGAAACAGAACATGGGCAGCACGACCATACCCGTGAACATGGTGGGCAAATCTATCAATCGACTCAGTTGGATAACGCATGGTTGCTGGATGAAGATGGCAAGGGTACGCTTAAGTCTAAATTAAAAACTTGGGTGGGTAGTGATGAAAATAAATTGTTTATCAATGCCGATTATGCTAAGGCAGAGTCTGAAAAATCGGAGCAACGTATTGCGGCTCTGTATAGCCGTAATATTTCAGATTTTTGGGATGTCCAAGCTGGTGTAAATTACCGTTATAACGCTGAGCAGCAAGTCGATAAGGAACAGTTTGAGGCTGTCGTGGGTTTACATGGCATGGCTCAATACTTCTTCGAAACCGATGCACATCTGTATGCGGGACAGGATCAGCAATGGCGCTTTGTGCTGGAAACAGAACGTGATTTCTTGCTCACACAAAAGCTGATTATGCAGCCTTATCTGGAAATGCAATGGGTACTGCAAGATCAATCCAAGTACGCCGCCAAAACAGGGCTTGCCGATGCAGAAGTGGGGATTAAAACCCGATATGAAATTGTGAAGAATCGTGTGATGCCTTTTATTGATGTGGCTTATGGCTATAACAAGGGGCGCAAGGCGACTGACTGGCAAGAAGCCACTGATTCTGAAACAGGTTGGATCTATGGTGCCGGACTTACGCTAAAGTTTTGATATTTTGTTTAAAATGTCATTTTTTCAAGATACTGTTGGTTTATACTAACAGTATCTTTTTTGAGTCATTCATGGTGCATAAATGGCTTTAGAACAACAAGACAATCCAATAAGAGATAAAAATACTCAGGCTACTCCGTCGGGCGAAAAGCCGCAGCGCGTCTCTACTTCTCAGCTTGAACTGATTCCACTTGATGACAGTATGTATGTCAGTTTTTATCATATTCCTGATATGAGGAGTGATGTAGAACAACAACGGGTAAGGCAAGCTCTCATTCCTTTTTCGGAACTGCTCATTGAACATTGCATTGATGTCGATGCCCGTCATTTGGCGCTTTATCATCAAGATCCAATTGAGGTTGTCACAGTGGCTTTGCAGAGCTTAAATCTGGGTGCTGAGCTACAACAAACCATGCCGCATTATGAACCTTTGGAAATTGCAACAGCCAAGAAAAAGACACATGCAGGTCAATTGAACCCTTCAAATGAAAATGCTTTAAGCCAGTTGCAACAGTTTTTATCCAAGCTTATTGAACGTTTCGAACAATGGTTAAAAGCCTTACGAAAGAAATAGGATGAGTCACTGACCAGAGCTAAAAATTTCATGTGAGTTAATACATAACACAGCACATCATGGTTTATTTTACAGTACACTGCTTGGCTTAGGAGGACGACCTCCCTCGAAAGAATCACGTTGGGACGACCCAACCCTTGATAAAGTTGAGCGTAATAAAATGGCGTGGGCAATTTTAGTTTTGGCAGGTATTTTTGAAGTGATCTGGGCATACTCGATGAAGTTGTCTGAAGGATTCACCAAGTTAACGCCAAGTATCATAACGATTGTTTTCATGGTGTTAAGTGTGGTGTTGCTGTCGATGTCAATGCGTACACTTCCGCTAGGAACGGCATATACCATCTGGACCGGGATTGGTGCGATTGGATCTTTTATTGTCGGGATCATGGTGTTAAATGAACCGATGACTGCGATGCGGATGATTGCAGCGGTTTTGATTGTATCAGGTTTGATGTTGATGAAGCTCTCATCAAATTAATGGTTTAAGGAGAACATGATGCAACTGGTTTATATGTATATGGATTCGCCTGTTGGCGCATTAAAGCTGGTTGCACATGATCAGGCATTGGTTGCGGTGATGTGGGATAACGAAGATCATAAACGGGTTCGTTTAGCCGAGTTGATTGAAGATCGCCAGCATCCAATGTTGCATAAAGTGAAACAACAATTAGAAGAATATTTTGCGGGGCAACGTCAGCAATTTGATCTGCCTCTGGATTTTCAGGGAACAGCCTTTCAGCAACAGGTTTGGCAAGCATTATTGAATATTCCTTATGGGGAAACGCGCAGTTATAAAGAGATAGCTGTTCAGTTGGGGAATGAAAAAGCAGTGCGTGCGGTGGGTGCTGCCAATGGCAAGAATCCGATTTCGATTATTGCGCCGTGTCATCGGGTGATTGGTTCGAGTGGGGCTTTGGTGGGTTTTGCGGGTGGTCTGGATAAGAAGCAGATTTTACTCAGTTTAGAGCAAAGCCAAATTCCATAATCTGTATTGTTAATACTCGATTTTTCTGATTATTTAGCATAAGCTTTTAAGGCAAGGTCTGATATATAAACCTTAGTAGATTTTTGATACGCGGAAACGTCACCCTCAACCTGCGTGGTTTAAAGAAGATGCAGATATTTTATTTATGATTGAAATTAGATAAATGCAAGAAATGAACAGGTTTTGCGGATGACAAATGGTTTTGCCTACTTTTCCCGAAAGAAAAGTAGGTCGAGCCGAAGGCTTACCCAGAAATGGGATGAAAGTTCAATAAGACTCCGATGAGAAAAAACTCCTAATTAAATATCAAACTAATATCTTTAAAGCTTAATGAATGGAAGTTTAAAAATGGCTGTTGGTGACGTAACTATGCCACTTATGCATGTGGTGCAGGGTGTAAAAATTGGCTCAACTGAGGCGTATGTACGTTATCCAAATCGACGAGATTTAGTCATTTTTGAATTTGCTGAAGGATCAAAGGTTGCTGGGGTATTTACCCAAAGCGCTTTTGCAGCTGCGCCTGTTCAATTGAGTAAAAAGCATTTAGCAGAAAATACCCCACGTTACCTGATCATCAACACGGGCAATGCCAATGCAGCAACAGGTACAGTCGGTTATAAAAATGCAGAAGCCACATGTGCCAAGTTGGCTGAGTTAGCTGGTGTACAAACCAACCAGATTTTGCCCTTTTCAACAGGTGTAATTGGGGAACAATTGCCGATTGAACGTTTGGTTCAAGGCATTCAGCCTGCATTAAATGAGTTAAATGCAGATCGTTGGGCTGAAGCGGCATCTGGCATCATGACCACAGACACCACACCGAAAGGCGCATCTGAGCAGTTCGAACTGGATGGCGTGACTTATACCATGACTGGTATCAGTAAAGGTGCGGGTATGATCCGTCCGAATATGGCGACCATGTTGAGTTTTGTTGCGACTGATGCACCGATTAGCCAAGAACTGGTACAGCGTTTATTGCGAACCACGGTTGAGCATTCCTTTAACCGCATCACGATTGATGGTGATACATCGACCAATGACTCTTGTATCTTTGTGGCTACAGGTTTGGCCGGTGGCGCTGAAATCCAGCGTCAGGATGATGCGCGTTATCAACACGTTCTTGCCGTGCTTGCACGTATTATGGATCGTTTGGCGCAATTAATCGTACGTGATGGTGAAGGTGCAACCAAATTCATTACGGTTCAGGTTGAGGGTGGAGCAAATACGCAAGAGTGTTGTGATGTGGCGTATAGCGTTGCAGAGTCACCACTTATTAAAACTGCATTATTTGCTTCAGATCCAAACTGGGGACGTATTGTGATGGCCATTGGTAAGGCGGGCGTGCCAAATCTGGACAGTAGCAAGGTTCAAGTCTGGTTGGGCGATGTGCAAATCTGTCTGGATGGTGGTGCAAACCCTGACTATACCGAAGAAGCTGGCGCTGCGGTGATGGCTGAAAAAGAAATTACCATTCGTATTGATCTTGGTCGTGGTACGGCAAAAGACACGGTTTATACCTGTGACTTTTCTTATGACTATGTAAAAATTAATGCCGATTATCGCTCATAAATTTGCGTTATAATGAAGCCTCCACAGTGGGGCTTTTTTTATAAGCTGGTTTGTGGACAGTGTGATTCTCAACAAATAATCACCCAGACACCCACGTTATAGGTTTGCAGTAATGCAAGCACGCAGGATAGAGAAGACGTTTTATGAATGATGCGAATTTAATTGCGAACGAAGCCAAAAATATTGTGCAGGCGCATTTAGATCGTTTGGGTGAGCCAAAGGACAATAGCCTTAGCCCAGAAGTGAAACAAGAAAAGTTCGCTCAAATCGCAGCAGAACTTAAAAAACGCAATGCTGTGCTTGTGGCGCACTATTACTGTGATCCAGAAGTGCAAGAGCTTGCTGAACTGACAGGTGGTTGTGTTTCTGACTCATTGGAAATGGCGCGTTTTGGTCGTGATCATCCTGCGACAACATTGGTGGTGGCTGGTGTGAAGTTTATGGGGGAAACCTCAAAAATCTTATCACCTGAGAAAACGGTATTGATGCCGACTTTGGAAGCAACGTGCTCACTTGATCTAGGTTGTCCAGTGGATGAGTTCGCTGCATTCTGTGATCAACATCCTGATCATACTGTAGTGGTCTATGCCAATACCTCAGCAGCAGTGAAAGCCCGTGCAGATTGGGTAGTGACTTCAAGCTGTGCGGTTGAGATCATTGAACATCTCGATAGTTTAGGTGAAAAAATTATTTGGGCGCCTGATCAGCATCTAGGTCGCTATATCCAGAAAAAAACCGGCGCTGACATGTTGCTATGGGATGGTGCTTGTATCGTACATGAAGAATTTCGTGCCCGCGGTATTACACAAATGAAAGCGCTTTATCCAGATGCAGCGGTTTTGGTGCATCCTGAGTCACCTGAATCGGTGGTGGATATTGCAGATGCAGTGGGAAGCACTTCGCAACTGATCAAAGCAGCTCAGACTCTACCGCATAAGCAAATGATCGTAGCAACCGACCGTGGTATTTTCTATAAAATGCAACAAGCAGTGCCAGACAAAGAATTATTTGAAGCGCCAACCGCAGGTGAGGGGGCAACTTGTCGTTCATGTGCGCATTGTCCGTGGATGGCAATGAATGAACTTGATGGAATTCTGCATGTATTACAGCATGCTGATCAAGAAATACACGTTGATCCAGCTTTGGCGGAACGTGCTAAATTGCCTTTAGATCGAATGTTGAACTTTAGTGCCTCATTAAAGCGTTAAAAAGCATCAAGATGCTTGTTAAATATACATTTGGTAAGGATTTTTAATATTTTTGAAAAATAGGTGTTGACGTTCCAGAGCGTCGCGCCTAGAATGCACACCGTACCGCACGATGTGCGATACACTAAAAGCTGAGAAATCGGAGCATAGCACAGCCTGGTAGTGCACCTGGTTTGGGACCAGGGGGTCGTAGGTTCGAATCCTACTGCTCCGACCATTTAAAATAGTGTTGTAAAACATTAGTTTAAGATCGGCGAAGTATCGCTTGATATTATTATCATCGTTATGCGCCTGTAGCTCAGTTGGATAGAGCATCCGCCTTCTAAGCGGATGGTCACAGGTTCGAATCCTGTCAGGCGCGCCATTTGGTCGCTTGGTACATAGAACTAAATTTTGATGGTGGATGTAGCTCAGTTGGTAGAGCCCTGGATTGTGATTCCAGTTGTCGCGGGTTCGAATCCCGTCATTCACCCCAATTTCGGAGCATAGCACAGCCTGGTAGTGCACCTGGTTTGGGACCAGGGGGTCGTAGGTTCGAATCCTACTGCTCCGACCATCATCTTAAAGATGAGATAAAATACCGCTAATTTAGCGGTTTTTTTACGTCTGGATTTTTTCCTATCCTAAAATATGATATTTATAAAACTTATTAAAATTATTTTGTTAAACATTTAAAAATTATAAGTGGGATCGGGGATATGTTTTTCTATTTCATTCTGATGTTTATTCTATTCATTTTGATTGCTTATCTAAAATCACCACATTTTAAAGGTAAAGTCGGTGAGATGCAGGTTTCAGCCGATGTGACTAAGAACCTAGGTGAAGAATATATCTTATTAAATAACTGTACGCTGCCAGATCGCGAACAAGGTACCACACAAATTGATCATATTCTAATAAGCCCTTATGGGGTTTTTATTATCGAAACCAAAAATTATACAGGCTGGATTTTTGGCAATGCACGGCAAAAACAGTGGACGCAGAAAATTTATAAAAAAAGTTATAAGTTTCAAAACCCTTTGCATCAGAACTATAAACATACCAAAGTACTGGAAACGGTTTTAAATGATGTTGTAGCACCTGAATATATTCATTCGGTTATTGTATTTACCGCACGGAGTGAATTTAAAACAGAAATGCCTGAAAATGTATGTCGTGGTAAATCATGGTTGAAATATATAAAAGGTTTTAATCAAGAAGTGATTAGTCCGATGAAACAAAAAAGAATTCGTTATCGCATAGAAAAAGAAGTGCTGGAGCCTTCTTGGAAAACAGACCGACAGCATGTGGAACACTTAAAACAGAAAAATCTGGAGAAAGAATCTGTTTCCTGATTTTGAATACTGGCGATTTACTTCATGTGATTTGCGCGATTTTACGCTTGTGGTTTGATCGAGATCACGTTAACTTGCATTTTATGTATTAACTTGTTTATACAACGATAACAGTATTGAAATGCCAGATTTGGCATAATATTGCCGCTTTTTAAAAAGAAAAAACAGAGTATAGAGATGACACAAACAGCTTTTGATTTTGTAATTATAGGTGGTGGTTCAGCAGGTTCGGTGCTGGCTGGACGATTAACAGAGAATCCTAATTTTTCGGTATGTTTATTAGAAGCGGGCGGAGAGGGTAATAGCTGGCTTGTGAATACACCTGCCGCCGCTGTCATCAGTATTCCCACTAAAATTAATAACTGGGCTTTTGAAACGATTCCACAAAAAGGCCTGAATGGCCGTAAAGGTTATCAACCGCGTGGTAAATGCTTAGGTGGAAGTTCTGCGGTCAATGCCATGGTCTATATTCGCGGACATCGTAGTGACTATGATCACTGGGCAGCCTTAGGCAATACGGGCTGGTCGTATGAAGACGTGCTGCCTTATTTCAAAAAATCAGAACATAATGAACGTATCCATAATGAATATCATGGTCAGCATGGTCCCTTAAATGTCAGTGAGTTATATTCAGATAACCCTTATCAGAAAACATTTATTGAGGCGGCAAAGCAGGTCGGTTATCCATTGAATGATGATTTCAATGGCGCTGAACAAGAAGGCTTAGGTGTTTATCAGGTCACCCAAAAAAAGGGCGAGCGCTGGAGTGCTGCGCGTGGTTATTTATTCCCTTATTTAGGCAAACGTCCGAATCTGCATGTGGTTACGCAAGCTAAAGTTTCACGTATTGTGATTGAAAATGGTCGCGCGGTTGGAGTGGAATATAAACATAAAGGTCAAACCACGATTGTCAAAGCCAACAAGGAAGTGTTGCTGTCGGCAGGTGCTTTCCAGTCACCACATATCCTGATGCTTTCGGGTATTGGCCCACGTCAGGAACTGGAAAAGCATGGCATTCCCGTAGTTAAAGAACTTGCGGGAGTGGGTGAGAACCTGCATGACCATCCGGACTTTATCTTTGCCTATAAAACCAAGCTGATGGATGGCACTTTTGGCGTCTCAATGGGCGGTAGTTTGGATCTGTTTAAGCAGATCGGGCTGTACCGTAAAGATCGCCGTGGTCTGCTAACGACGAACTATGCAGAGTGTGGTGGCTTCTTAAAGAGTCGCCCTGAGCTAGATAAACCGAACTTGCAATTACACTTTGTGATCGCCGTGGTGGATAACCATGCCCGTACCATGCATATGGGGCACGGGATCTCATGTCACGTCTGTTTGTTGAATCCACGTGCACGTGGTTCAGTCAAACTCAGTGGTAAGCATGTGGATGATCCATTACTCATCGACTTTAAATTCCTTGAAGATGAACAGGATCTTCAAGATATGGTAGATGGTTATAAAGTCACGCAAAAGTTGATGCAGGCACCCGCTTTACAAGACAAAATCAAAGAAGATATGTTCACGGCCAATGTAAAAACGGACGATGAAATCCGTGAGGTTTTACGTCAACGTGTCGATACGGTTTATCACCCTGTTGGTAGTTGTAAAATGGGCGTAGATGATATGGCTGTGGTTGATCCTGAACTGAAAGTATATGGCGTTGAAGGCCTGCGGGTCATTGATGCGTCTATTATGCCAACGGTGGTCAATGGCAATACCAATGCGCCTACGATTATGATTGCAGAGAAAGCGGTAGATATGATTCGGCAGGCTTGGAAGTAATTGCTAAGTTATGGGAGCTAAGGTATTTGCCTTAGCTCTTTTTATTTGGGGAGATGTTTCGAGTAGGAATTGAATAAGAATATAATTTTCCAAGGCTTTGTGAAAATAATTGAAACAGTGCTTATGCATGTTGTTCTGGGCAAAAGAATAATCTGAAATTAAAATATAAGTTGTAGCTGACCTTATTTATTCAAGATATTTATATTTCGGTCATAGGTTTTGACAATTATCCTTGTCAGGATTAAGGAAAGTGTTGTTTGCTCATTTCCTCAGCCCATCAGAACAAGCTGAAAAGTGAATAATTGGAATAAAACAAAAAAGGAATATCCTATGAAATCTCTGGTCTGTCATAACGCCCAACTGCAACTTGAAGATTCGCTTGAACTGATTCCAGCCAAAGGGCAGGTCTTACTGGAAGTGGTGCGTTGCGGGATCTGCGGTTCGGATTTGCATATGCAACATCACTGTGACCACATGCATGATTTGGCAGCACGAGTTGGTTTTAATGGCGTGGCAAAATCTTCCGATAAACTGGTTTTTGGTCATGAATTTTGTGGCAAGGTCTTGGATTATGGCCCGAAAACACGTCGGAAATTGAAAGCGGATACCTTGGTTTGTGCGATGCCTTTATTAAATGTTGATCCACAGGGTTATGTTCCGACAGGTTTGTCGCCAACTGCTTCAGGGGGCTATGCAGAGCAGGTTCTGGTGCAATCCAGTTTGATGTTTGCAGTGCCGAATGGTTTAGATGCGGATCGTGCAGCATTAACTGAGCCAATGGCAGTGGCTTTACATGCAGTACGTCGTAGCCGAATCAAGAAAAATGAACCTGCCATCGTGATCGGTTGTGGTCCTGTGGGTTTGGGCGTGATTATTATGCTCAAAGCGGCAGGCGTTAAAACCGTGATTGCCAGTGATTTTTCACCAAATCGTCGTCGTCTGGCTGAACAATGTGGTGCAGATATCTTGATTGATCCTAAACAGCAATCTCCATTTAGCAACTGGAAAGAGCTGGGCTTACTGGGCAATGTCTCTGAAGCCATTAATATGGGAATGGGACTTTTTGATAAGGTTCAAACCTACTCATTACCGTGGGTCAATGCCATGCGAGTGGGAGATAAGCTTGGAGTATTGCCAAAACGTCCCGTGATTTTTGAATGTGTGGGTGTGGCAGGGATCATGCAGCAGATTCTGGAAGGTGCACCGTTATTCTCCCGTATTGTAGGCGTGGGGGTGTGCATGCAAAGCGATAAGATTGAACCAGCATTGGCGATCAATAAGGAGCTGGAAATCCAGTATGTGCTGGGTTATACACCACTTGAGTTTCGTGACACGCTGCATATGATTGCAGAAGGAAAAGTGGATTGTTCGCCATTGATCACGGGTGTGGTCGGGCTGGAAGGGGTGAGCAATGCCTTTGATGCGTTACGTGATCCAGAGCAACATGCCAAGATTCTGATTGATCCAAAACGTGCAGGATCAACGATTGAATTGATCAAGTCTTAATATCAAAATTAAATAAAGCCGCTCTCAACGAAAGCGGCTTTATTATGGGCACTTGATTGATATTTGCTTATTTAAAAGGTTTTGGTCAGCGAAAATGTCACTGTTGAATCAATTGGATTCGAGATTTTGGCGTTTGGATTACCATTACTATATTGCTGATAAAAACCGTCTTTATCCCATGCTTTGCTATAGGTCAGGCTGCTGGACAGGTTATAGGGTAATTCTTTGTTCACTGCAAAACTGGCATCCTGAAAGTTTGCCGCAGAAAAGTTTTTGATGCGTTGATTGCCATAATGGGCATTGACTGACCAGCCTTGTGTGATCGGTTGATACCAGTTCACATCCAGATAACCTGAGCCGCGAGAATGTTGGTTATTTCCCATGCCTAGCGTATCGGAATTATTCCCAAAATAGTCTTGTGTATAGGTAATGGCATATTTAACGCTTAACGGACCGTAACTGATTTCAGGGATGATTTCCCCATAGTCAAAGCGGGTGTTGCCTGTGTCAGCCGTGGTTTTTGCGCCTGGATAATAGTAATAGGCAACTTTAGTCCCGACCGTAAAATCCCCGATCGTACGGCTATAACCCGTATATACATCCCATTCAACAGAGGCATCACGAATAAAGTGATCGCTTACAGTCGATGCCCATGTCCCTGCATAAAAACCGCTGTCATGGTTGTAGTCCAGTCCACCCTGTAAGGCAGGTTTACCCCAAGTTTGCTGGAAACCACGTGAAACGTATTGGCTGGCCGCAGTGATATTGGCAGAGTAAGGTGAGGTGGGTTCAGTTGCGTGAGTGCTTTGAAAATAAAAAGCGAAAGGTGCAATTACGAATAAGGTTTTTTTCATCATTTCTCCCTGAATGAAGTGAAACCCGAAGCCTAAGCCTCGGGTATCCCCTAAAGGAATTTCATGCTTATTGTATTGGACGTAACGGCGCTTGGCGTGCTGGTGTTGTACCCGCTTTGTAATAACCCGCCTCTGAACGCGGCAATTTTTTACCACGGATCTGATCGGCAATTTTTTCTGCGATCATGATGGTGGTGGCATTCAGGTTACCAGTAATGATCAATGGCATGATTGAGGCATCGACCACACGCAAGCTTTGTACGCCGTGAACACGACCTTGACCATCTACAACCGCCATCTCATCTTCACCCATTTTACAGCTACATGAAGGATGGAATGCTGTTTCCGCATGGGTACGGACGAATTCATCTAGCTCAGCATCAGTCTGGATATGTTTACCCGGGCTGATTTCTTCACCGCGATATGGATCGAGTGCGGGCTGTGCCATGATTTCACGGGTGATACGGATTGCATCACGGAACTCGCGCCAGTCTTGCTCAGTTGACATGTAGTTGAACAGGATACTTGGATGCTCAAACGGATCCTTTGATTTCAACTTGATACGACCACGCGAAGGTGAACGCATTGAACCGACGTGGGCTTGGAAACCGTGTTCTTTCACCGCATTACTACCGTTGTAGTTAATCGCGACAGGTAGGAAGTGGTACTGGATATTCGGCCAGTCAAATTCTTCCGAACTACGGATAAAACCACCCGCTTCGAACTGATTGCTCGCGCCAATGCCAGTACCGTTGAATAGCCACTCAGCGCCAATCGCAGGCTGGTTATACCATTGCAGGGCAGGATAAAGTGAAACAGGCTGCTTACATTGATATTGCAAGTACATTTCCAAATGGTCTTGCAGGTTTTCGCCGACACCTGGTAAATCATGAACTACATCAATGTCCATCGATTTCAGGAAGGTACTTTCACCCACCCCTGAACGTTGCAGGATTTGTGGTGACGCAATCGCACCTGCGCAAAGTAAGACTTCACGTTTGGCCTGTGCCTGTTTCAAATTGGCTTTGTCTGCACCAATAATATATTCCACGCCCACAGCCTGTTTTTGATTGAACAGGATGCGGTTGGTGGTGGCATGGGTAATGATGGTTAAGTTTGGACGACCTTTGGCTAGATCCAGATAACCACGCGCGGTACTTGAACGACGACCATTTGGTGTTACGGTACGATCCATTGGACCGAAGCCTTCCTGTTGATAGCCATTTAAGTCATCGGTACGAGGGTAACCCGCCTGTACGCCTGCTTCAACCATCGCATGGAATAGCACATTGTTGCCATTTTTAGGCGTTGCCACTGACACAGGGCCATCACCACCGTGATAATCATTGGCACCAATGTCGCGAGTTTCAGCTTTTCTGTAATAGGGTAAGCAGTCTGCATAAGTCCAGTCTTCCAGACCTTTCATGGTTGCCCACTGATCCAGATCCATGGCATTACCACGGATGTAGCACATCCCGTTAATGAGAGAAGAACCACCTAAACCTTTACCGCGACCACACTCCATACGGCGATTGTTCATGTGTGGTTCAGGGTCGGTTTCATAAGCCCAGTTATAGCGACGACCTTGTAATGGGAACGCCAACGCAGCTGGCATTTGAGTACGGAAATCTAAACGGTAGTCTGGGCCACCGGCTTCCAATAATAAAACAGACACATCTTTGTCTTCAGTCAGACGTGTTGCGAGCACATTTCCGGCAGATCCTGCGCCAATGATAATGTAATCGTATGCTTGAGTATTCATCGTTATCCCTTTTGTATTCTGGAGAGTGCCAGCGCAATCAAGTGATAGCGTGGCACATAGGATTAATCTTGAGGGTGAAGGGTGAGCGCATTAGAAAATGCTTTGATACTCACCTAACTCAACTTGAATAGATTTGATACGGGTGTAATGACCCAGTGTGGTTAAGCCATTTTCACGGCCTACGCCAGATTGCTTATAGCCACCTACTGGCATTTCCGCAGGGGATTCACCCCATGTATTGATCCAGCAAATACCTGCTTCAAGCTGGTGAATAATGCGATGTGCTTTAGTAATGTCTTGAGTCACCACACCTGCTGCCAGACCGAAATCTGTGGCATTGGCACGGCGAATCACTTCTTCCTCAGTTTCATAGCTCAGAATGCTCATGACTGGGCCAAAGATTTCTTCCTGCACAATCGCCATGTCATCTTGGCAATCACTGAAAACGGTTGGTAATACATACGCGCCTTTGGCTAGATCACCTTCAGTGGCACGGCCACCACCGATCAACACTTTCGCACCTTGCTGTTTGCCAGACTCGATGAATGACAACACTTTTTCCATATGCGGGAAGCTGGTGAGTGGGCCAAAATTGGTTTGCTCAGCCATTGGATCACCCATACGAATACGTTTTACACGTTCCACAACGGCTGCTTCAAAATCAGCGAGCATGGCTTTTGGTACAAATACACGCGTACCGTTGGTACATACCTGACCAGAACTAAAGAAGTTGGCCATCACTGCAATATCAGCGGCACGGTCAAGATTGGCATCATCACAAATAACGAGTGGAGATTTACCACCAAGCTCCATCGTCACTTCTTTCAACGTCGAACCCGCAGCACTTGCCATCACTTTCTTGCCAGTTTCGACACCACCAGTGAACGAGATTTTTTCAATCACTGGGTGTTCAGTCAGCCATTGACCAATATCACGACCAGCGCCTTGTACTACGTTAAATACGCCGTCTGGTAAGCCTGCTTCGGTATAGATTTCAGCAAGTTTGAATGCAGTCAGTGGCGTGGTTTCGCTTGGTTTGAAAATCATGGCATTACCTGCAGCGAGGGCAGGGGCAGATTTCCACATTGCGATTTGAATTGGATAGTTCCATGCACCGATACCAGCCACTACACCGAGGGGTTCGCGACGGGTATAGAAGAAGCTTGATTCGCGAAGTGGAACTTGTTCACCTTGAATGGCAGTCGCAAGGCCTGCGTAGTATTCAAGTACATCTGCACCCGTTACGATATCGACAGTCGATGTTTCGCTGTAGGCTTTACCTGTATCGAGGGTTTCTAACTGAGCCAGTTCATCATTACGTTCGCGTAAGATATCAACTGCACGACGCAGGATACGAGAACGTTCCATTGCGGTCATGGCAGCCCAGATTTTCTGGCCTTGTTGTGCGCTTTGAACAGCCGCTTCAATGTCTTGTTGTGACGCTTGTTGAAGTGTTGCGATCACTTCACCGTTGGCAGGGTTAATACTGGTAAATGTTTTACCACTGGTCGCTGCGACATAACGTCCGTGGATATACAATTGATGAACTTGTGCATCACTCATTCTGTTTCTCCTGCAAAGGCTTGTTCGCAAATTGCAATTGCGTTTTTACATAATCGTAAGCAATGGAACGTGCCAGCTGGCTGTCAAACTCGTCATGACTGCTTAAACTGCCACGTAACCATAATCCGTCAATCAAAGCCGCCAATCCGCGGGCGGCAATGCTTGCCTGTTGTTTATCATCGACCAACATGAGGAAATAATGTTTCAGGTTGGAATACAGGCGTTGATCATTAATTCGTTGTAAACGTCCAAGTTCGGGAAGGTGCATACTTGCAGACCAAAAGTCTAACCAGACCCGCATGGCTTGTTTGTTGACCTGACTAATATCAAAGTTGGAATCAATAATGGCCTTGATCTGGCTTTCTGGATGTGGATCTGCTTCGGTTTTATATTGGTCAGTTTTCTGACGCAAAACGTTGAGCATCTCCTGCATACAGGTATTGATTAAACCCTGCTTGTCACCAAAATAGTGACTCACAATACCGGTTGATAGTTCGGCCTTTTTTGCAATCTGTGCAATGGTGGTATTGGATAACCCCACTTCAGAAATCACATAAAATGCGGCGTTAATAATTTCTTCACGTCGCACATGTTCCGGTTTTACTCTACGCTTTGTCATGCTTATCCATTTAAAGCCCTGCCAAGGTGCTTTTTATTCAACATTTCTCAATGTAGAGCATCATAACATTTTTTATCATACTTTTTATTGATTGAACGTTCAATCAATAAAAAGTATAATCTGTAAAAATCAATTAATTTTTGCTTGGCAAGAATAGATGTAAAGTAAGAAATCAAGGCTTCTTATGGATAAGAAGGTAAGTACTCAACAGGACTTATCACATTATTTTTTAAGAAAAATACACCAATTGCAAGGAGCAAGAACATGGTGTCAAAAAGTAATGAAGGATCCCCATCCGAACCCATACGTTTAAATTTGTTTGTTTTTTGGAGCTCTGCAATCAGTATAGGCATTTTTGGCCTATTGTTTGTACTGTTTCCAGCCCAAAGCCAGTACTGGCTGACCTATGTGCAAGGGCAGGCAAACAAATTATTTGGCTGGTATTACATGCTGGTCATTATTCTGTGTTTAGGTTTTGTTGCCTGGCTGGCATTTTCGCGCGTCGGACAAATTCCCTTAGGGCGAGATGACGATAAACCTGAGTTCGGTTATCTAGCGTGGGTCTCTATGCTCTTTTCGGCGGGGATTGGTATTGCCTTGCTCTATTATGGCGTGGCTGAACCTGTTGATCACTTCTTGCGACCACCTGAAGGTACAGGCGGAACAATTCAGGCGGCACGGGATGCCATGATGTATAGCTTCCTGCATTGGGGGATTCATGGCTGGGTGCTGTATGCCTTATTAGGTGTAACGCTGGGTTATTTTGCCTTCCGTTTAGATTTGCCGCTGGCACTGCGTTCTGCGTTATATCCGATTTTTGGTGAGCGTATTTATGGTCTGGTCGGTGATTTTGTTGATGGTTTCGGGATTCTGGCGACGGTTATTTCCCTTGTGACCAATCTGGGCATTGGCGCATTAGTGTTGGTGTCGGGCCTCCATTATTTAGTACCAGATATTCCCAATAATCATACAACGCTGATTGCTGTAGTGTTATTGATGATGTTTGTGGCGACCATTACCACGGTAGTTGGTATTGAAAAAGGTCTGGCATGGCTATCGCGTATCAATCTGCGTCTGTTGTATGCCTTATTGTTATTTGTGTTCCTGACTGGGCCAACTAATCATTTACTCAATGGTCTGGTGCAGAACACGGGTGATTACCTCGATCATTTCATTAGTAAAAGTTTCGACATGTATCTTTTCAATGCCAAAGCGGGTGAATGGCAGGGGGCATGGACGGTATTTTACTGGGCATGGTGGATTGCGTGGGCGCCATTTGTCGGCATGTTTATCGCGCGTATTTCTAAAGGCCGTACCATTCGTGAAGTGGTGCTGGGCGTTTGTCTGGTGCCATTGGGCTTTACCTTGGCCTGGATCTCGATTTTTGGAAATACAGCGATTGACCTGATTTTAAATCAAAAGCAGCAAGCACTTGGTGATATGGTGTTGACCGATGCGGCTTTATCTCTATTCAAGCTTCTCGAATATTTACCATTCAACCCCTATATTGCTGGCATTGTTGTTGTGATTTGTTTCGTATTGTTTTTGACCCCCGTGGGTTCTGGTACACTCATGATCGCAAATCTGTCCTCGAAAGGGGGTAGCAATGAAAGTGATTCGCCAATTTGGTTAAGAGTTTTCTGGTCTGTGGTCATTACCATTGTCAGTATTGGCTTGCTTTTGGCAGGGAGTTTCCACTCCATGCAAAGCGCCGTGGTACTTTGTGGTTTGCCATTTTCCGTTATTATTTTGCTGTATATGTTTGGGTTAGCCAAAGCCCTGAAGCAGGATGCTTTACGACCTCAACCGCCGCAAGTAATAGCGCCAGTAACCCCACCATCACATTTTGCAACTGAAAAATCAGAAACATTGTAATTTGGGTAATGACTTTTATTTTTCATTTTTTATTCAGAAATGTCTTTTCATTGAAGATGCAGTGGAAAGACGTGGATGAATATTTTCTTTTTGTTCTCTAACTCCCTGAGGATTGTATGGCAACAGATAATCCAAGAGCGGTTGATGATTCTACATTAGCGAATAAAGATCATTTGAATCGTGTGGTCTTTTATGTTTCAGCTCTACTTATTTTAACATTTGCACTTGTTACGATTTTTTTTAACGATTTTGCCAACCACTTATTGAATGTGGTACTGGCATGGGTCAGTGATAAATTTAGCTGGTACTACCTGTTAGCAGCGACACTTTATCTGGTCTTTGTGGTCTTTATTGCCTGTTCCCGTTATGGCGATATCAAGCTTGGCCCAAAACATTCGAAGCCTGAGTTCAGTCTACTGAGCTGGTCAGCCATGCTGTTTGCGGCAGGGATCGGGACAGACTTGATGTTCTTCTCGGTTGCAGAGCCGCTCTCCCACTATATGAATCCTCCTGTTGGCGAAGGCCAGACCTTTGAGGCGGCCCGTCAGGGGATGGTGTGGACACTATTTCACTATGGTTTAACCGGTTGGGGCATGTATGCACTGGTCGGGATGGCTTTAGGTTACTTTAGTTACCGCTATAATCTGCCACTGACTATCCGTTCTGCTTTATATCCGATTTTTGGTAATAAGATTGATGGCCCGATTGGTCATACCGTCGATACTGCCGCCGTCATTGGTACCATCTTCGGTATTGCGACCACCTGCGGTATTGCGGTGGTACAGATCAATTATGGTCTGCATGTACTGTTTGGCTTACCAGAGAACCTGTGGATTCAGATTGCTCTGATTGGGCTTGCGGTAATCGTCACTATTATTTCAGTGACAGCAGGGGTCAATAAAGGCATTAAGATTTTATCTGAAATCAATATCTATGCGGCAATTGGCTTGATGCTGTTCGTATTGTTCCTCGGAAATACCGAATTCCTGCTCAATGCACTGGTACAAAACTTTGGCGATTATATTAGTCGTTTCCCGAGTCTGGCTCTGGAAAGCTTTGCTTTTGACCGTCCAAAAGACTGGATGAATGCCTGGACCTTGTTCTTCTGGGCATGGTGGGTGGCTTGGTCTCCATTTGTTGGTCTGTTCCTGGCACGTATTTCCCGTGGTCGTACCATCCGTGAATTTGTCTGTGGTACCTTGATCATTCCATTATTGTTCACCATTACCTGGTTATCTATTTTTGGTAATAGTGCCTTACATAGCGTGATCTTTGATGGGAATATGGCATTGGCACAAACGGTATTGACCGATCCTGCGCATGGTTTCTATGACTTGCTGGCTCAATATCCGGGCTTTGCCTTTATTGCGGGTATTGCCACCATTACAGGTTTACTGTTCTATGTGACGTCAGCAGATTCTGGTGCTTTGGTACTGGGCAACTTCACCACCAAATTCTCCAATGTCGATAATGATGCACCGCGTTGGTTACGTATCTTCTGGGCCACTGCAATTGGCTTATTGACTATTGCCATGTTAATGGCAAACGGGATTACCGCCTTGCAAAGTGCCACGGTCATCATGGGATTGCCGTTTAGTTTTGTCATGTTGCTGGTGATGGCGGGTCTGTATAAGTCCTTGCGTTTAGAAGATTATCGTAAAGCCAGTCGCAGCCTGAATGCAGCGCCTGTGGTGGGTAATGTTGATATTCTAAACTGGAAACAGCGTTTGTCTCGCGTTATGCATCATCCTGGCAGTAGCGAAACCCAACGTATGCTCGACAGCGTGTGTAAACCTGCCGTTCAGACTGTTGCAGATGAGCTAGTCAAGCGTGGTATGAGTGTCGAAGTCACCCAAGGTGAAGTGGAAGAGAGTGATACGCTGTATCATCTTGATCTCACCATTTACATCGAAGAAGAGCATAACTTCGTTTACCAGATCTGGCCTGTGCGTTATATCGCGCCGACCTTTAGTGAGCGTGGCAAACGTGGTAAGCAACATTACTATCGTTTAGAAACGTTCCTGTATGAAGGTTCGCAGGATAATGACTTGGTGGGATACACCAAAGAACAGGTGATTAATGACATTCTCGATAAGTATGAACGTCACATGACTTTCTTGCATATCAACCGCATTAGTCCCGGAAACCGTCCTTTGTATCCTGATTCGCAAGATTAGTATTCACAATAAAAAACCTCACGTCATGTGAGGTTTTTTTATTGGATAGTTTTATAAAGCGCCGTGTTGTTGCCAAGTTTCACCTGTTTCATAAGGCGCATATTTTTGTTTTAGTTCATGTAGGGACTGGCTTTGATAGAGCGCAAAAATAATCATGATCAGAAATAAGCCTGCCAGTTTGATCAAGCGTTTATTCTTATACTCATCGGAATATAAATGGAAAATACAATAGAATGCGATAATCAGATAAGTGCAAAACAGTGAGTTAAGCACTAGATAAATCAATAAGGCTGCCGTCACAACGGTGGCAATTCGGTTTTTTAAAATGGTTGGACGAAGGCTGAGTACATTTAAGATCAATAAGCCAAAAGAGGTCCAGAAAAGATAAGCGCTGCCGCCAATAATCACGATATAGATGGATTGCAGGCACAAAAGTACCAGCCATACAAAAATGGAAACAATAATGAACCTAGATGCACCAGAGGATGCGGGCAAAGTGTGTTTCATATGACTTACATTGATTTTTCTAAACAGCGATATAAAAGAATTTAAAAACGAAATTTAAATAACGCTTTGCTTCTGACGCTGGTTAAAGCCACGCAGAGCAAAGAAAGCGTGCCGCCGATCAACATTGCTGGAACCACACTGAAAAAGCGTGTCATCACACTGGACTGCAATGCGCCTAGCTCATTACTAGACGTGACAAAGATGCCATTAATGGCAGCAATACGTCCAAGCATGTCCTTGGGGGGAATAAGTTGCAGTATGGTTTGACGAATGACAATGTTGATACTGTCACAAGCTCCCATAATAATGAGAACTGCGACAGAAAAATAGAGGTGTCTGGTAACAGCAAATAACAATGTGCAACAACCAAATCCTGCAACGGCCATTAACATGATCTGCCAAGGTTTATGTTTGGGAGGATAACGAACCAGAATCATCATCATGATCAGGCCGCCAAACGCAGGCGCAGCACGCAATAGACCGAAACCGTCGGCGCCGATATGTAACACATCCTGTGCAAAAATTGGTAGCAGGGCAATGATGCCACCAAAAAATACCGAGCCAAGATCGAGAAACATGGCCCAAAAAATAATTTTAGTTTTAAAAATAAATTGCAGTGCCTGTTGCAGACTTTTGGCAATCGATTCGGTTTGAAGTTGTGGAAATTGTCTTTTTTGTAAGCGCCAGAGTGCCACGCTACCTGTCATAAATAATCCGACAATAACGCCAAAGGTAATATCAAGATCAAGATGTGCAAGCAAAAAACCACCGATCACGGGGGCAAGGATACCGCAGGCCTGCCAGCACATGCTGGTCCATGTTGCGGCATTGGTATAAAGATGTTCGGGCACGACAAAAGGTCGTAACGAGTTAAAGCATGGACTATAAATACCGCGAATGCAGCCAAATAGAAATAAAAGACTAAAAGTCGAAATCAGTAAGACGGTGGTTGTGATTTTGTCCGACTGAAACAGATCAAAGCACAGCCATAAAGCGATGGAAAGGGGAATGGCAATACTAAAGCTGATCTGCAAAATACGCTGACGATTAAAACGGTCAGCAATATAACCGCCCCATAAAGAGAGCGCCAAAAAGGGTAAGAAATCCATGATCCCAACCAGACCGAGGATGAGTGGATTCTTGGTAATTTGATAAAGATGAAAGGCAATCAGCACTTCCTGAATCAAAACCGCAAAGGTTAAGCAGCATTGATTGATGGTCAATAACTTAAAGTCACGACAGGTAAATGCGGCAAAAGCAGAGGGGCTTACATCGGAAGACATAGATTTAAAAGGCACAGAAAAAATAAAACAAAAAAGGGAAGAGCCGAAACTCCTCCCTTTTGAACTCATTCCTAAGCAGAATTACTGAGCAACAGCTTCAGCTTTTACGACTTTTTTCGCAGGAATCAAGTTTGCTGGTGTCGTATAGTTCAAGCCAAGTGTTGAGCTTGAATAATGACGGATTTGATCAAGCAAGGCTGGATCATTGGCAAGATCTTGACCATAAGAACGGACAATCTCATGCAATTTATCATTCCATACACCTTTAGTTTGCTCTGGGAATGCTTTTTCAAGCAAGTTAAGCATGATGTAAGGTGAAGTAGATGCACCTGGAGAAGCACCCAACAACGCCGTTACAGACTTGTCTTTAGATGCAAAGATTTCTGTACCGAATTGCAATTTAGCTGGTTTGCCCGGTTCTTTCTTGATGATCTGAACACGTTGACCACCTTGTTGTAGATGCCAGTCTTTTGGATCTGCTTCAGGGTAGTATTTTTTCAACTCGTTGAAACGGTCAGCATCCGACATCAATACCTGACTTACGAGATACTGTACAAGGTCCGCATTTTGTAGACCAATTGCAGCCATAGGCAACACGTTGTTCTTGTTGGTTGACGCAAGCAAATCAAGTTGTGAACCATTTTTCAGGAACTTGTTTGAATAGGTTGCGAATGGGCCAAACAATACATATTTTTTACCGTCGATATAACGGGTATCAATATGTGGAACAGACATTGGAGGCGCACCAAGATCAGCACGGCCATACACTTTAGCTGTGTGTTTTGCAGTTACCGCTGGATTGTCAGTTACAAGGAACTCACCACCTACAGGGAAGCCTGCATATTGTTGAGCTTCTGGAAGACCAGTCATTTGCAATAATTTGATTGCAGCACCGCCCGCACCAATAAACACAAAACGTGTTTTTACATGATCAACTTTGCCAGATTTCACATCTTTGAAAGCGACAGACCAAGTGTTGTCGTCATTTTTGCTAATACCAGTAACTTCTGTTGAAGTGCTTAGCTTGAAGTTTGGACTTTTTTCGAGGTTGCCAATCAACTGTTTAGTGATTGCACCGTAGTTCACGTCAGAACCTACGTCCATACGCGTTGCAGCAACTTTTTGTTGAGGATCACGACCGTCCATCACCAATGGAGCCCATTGTTGAATTTCAGCTTTGTCTTCACTCAATTTCATGCCAGCGAATAATGGATGTTGAACCATGGCAGCATAACGCTTTTCCATAAAGTTCACATTGTCGCCCCAGACAAACGCAATATGCGGTACTGGGTTGATGAATGTATTTGGAGTTTCAAGCACACCTTGTTTAACTTGGTAAGCCCAGAACTGTTTTGCAATTTCGAACTGGCTTGCCACGTTGATGGCTTTAGAAATGTCCATTTTACCGTCTTTTTCTTCGGTATAGTTCATTTCCATAAAGCCAGAGTGACCTGTACCCGCATTGTTAAAACCGTTTGAACTTTCTTGTGCAACAGCATCAAGACGTTCATACATGCGGATGTTCCAGTCTGGTTGTAATTCGTTGAGGTAAGTACCTAAAGTGGCACTCATGATCCCGCCGCCGATGAGTACAACATCGACAGTCGGCTCGTCATTTGCTGTTTTAATTGCCTTAGACGCAACTGGTCTAAAAAGAAAGGCAATTGCAATAATAATTAGTACTACGAGCAGTACTAATAAATATTTCCAAAATTTTTTCATTCAATTTACCTTAAAAATTAAATGACGCTCTATATGACAAACGATATAGAGAGAAAGAATTTAAATGATGATACAGACGCAATAAAGGCACATCAGTCAAGGGATGGCCTTGAAACAGACGTTGGAGGAGTTAGTTCATGAATTTTACTTTAAATTAGACAGTGTTTTGGTTAGCGAATGTTTCAAAATGTACTAATCAAGTCGCTTTTAATTATTTTATGTATTTATATTGTGTAAAGTGGTGGAAAATCTCTCGTTTATGGTTTAGAGAAGTGTGTCACATTTTAACCAAATATACGTTTATAAATTGGTTCTGGTGAAAAAAGCCGATTGGCACTGCCTTTTGTTCAGGGCTGGCTTATGCTTTTGAAGATTAGAAGTGCAAATGGAAATTATAAAGTGAAATTAAGACAGCTGTGCCAGCAAGATCAGCAAAACTGGATGTCATTATGGCAAGGATACCAAACTTTTTATCAGGTTGAGATCAATCCTCAAATTACAGAAAAAACATTTTCTCGTTTACTTGATCCTGATGAAGCGATGTACTGTCTGGTTATTGAAGAGCAAGAGGGGCTGATTGGTTTTGTGCATTTTATTTTTCATCGAAGTACATGGACGATAGGTGACTATTGCTATTTACAGGATTTATTTGTTGCACCGAATGCACGGGTAAAAGGTTTGGGGCGCAAATTAATTGAAGCCGTTTATGAAAAAGCGGCTGAAAGACAATGTTCGCGTGTCTACTGGTTAACGCATGAAAGTAATGAGCAGGCCAGAAGGCTTTATGACAACATTGCTATAAATGCTGGTTTTATCCAATATCGCAAAAATCTGGAATAATTTTTAAAAATTCATTATCTGAACGCTTATGCAATTGTGCTGGAGTATCGGAACTGGCTGGTTGAAGAAGTCAATCAACCACTTCTAGTTGCTAATTTGAACGCCTCTAAAGTTGACGCAGAGATGTTCCTGTTTGTGGTGGATGGAGCGGTGGTGGAGTTGTTGGGAGGGTGTGGTGTGGATAAAGGGGAGTGGTTGAAAGGATGGTTGGTGAGGGTGTAGAGGTAAATTGGGTAGATAAGAGGTATGAGAAAACTATTATAA
>NZ_LRPD01000011.1:0-35776 GCF_001605865.1 Acinetobacter sp. NRRL B-65365
AAATCACAACTGATCAATAAGTCGCAGTAATTTGAAGAGAAAAAGCTTTTATTTCAGATCTGCAGTCTTAACAAAGTCATAGCAATTTGGCTCTAAAGTCATTAACAGAAATTGATATAATTTTGCCGTTTTTTAGGGAAATTATATGTTTTTAGAACAATTTAACTTAAGTTTATTTCATTCTTTAAATGCTTCAGATATCGCTACCGATTGGGCCATAAAAGCTGCTATATTCATTGCTAATGATTTGCTTTATATAGTTATTTTATTTTTTTTAATTTCATGGTTTAAAGGTAATTATGATGTTAAAAAACAGATCATTAAAGCAACGATTTTTACTTTATTAGCCTTTCTTATAGGAAAAATAATTTCCAGTTATTTCTACCATCCACGCCCTTTCGTTATGGGAGTGGGACGAACACTCATTGAGCATGCTCCGAGTGGTTCATTTCCAAGTAGCCATATGCTCTTTTTTAGTACTATTGCTTTCTCCTATTTATTTTGTAAAAAAAGTATAGGTTATCTATTCTTAGTTCTAGCTTGGTTAGTTGCTTTCTCGAGAATTTATCTTGGAGTTCATTTTCCTTTAGATATGATAGGTGCTTTTACAATTGCATTTTTACTCAACTTATTAGGAACCCCTCTCTGGGAAAAGTATGGAAAATATGCAACGACTTCAATCATAAATTTATATCACTTAATTTTTTCAAAAATAATGAAAGGTCGATATAACTGATGGTTTTTTAAAAATATAATTACCAATCTCTAAGATAACAAAGCCCTCTTCAAAGGGCTTTTAAACATATCCCAGCACGAATATTTTTATTAATTGTATTCGTAAGTCAGCGAAGTAAAATAGCGGCAAGAAAAAACTTGCCGCTATTTTTTACTCAAATAAATGTAAAGCAATAACACTCAAGATCAAATTTGAAGTTGATCTTTTGCAATTTATATGTAGAACCTCGGTTTCATTTTCTACCATAAATTTATACTCCTACACTTATGTAGCAATATAATTTTGTGCTTCTTCACTTGTAATCACTGTATTGTTCACGACAGTGTTTTGTAGCTAACGCTTTAAATTGGTTAAAACTCTAAAATGATTGCTCCTAAATAGCTTTTACACATATTCCTATATGAATATTGTTGTTAATCGTATGAGCTGTGCACCCGGTTAAAACGACAAAGCTAAATAATAAAAGGATTATTTTAAAAATAGTTCACGCTCCGTTTTACGTCTCCGGACCAGACCGTTGAGAACTTTTCCCTTTGACTTATCCCACACAAGAAACTGATCCGCAGCCCCTCGGTAATTCCCGGCATTAAGCATTTCTAATAGTGTTGAATTTTTAAATGCTGTCTCGCCGATGTTGTAAGTCAGACTCACCAGCGCATCGAATTGATTTTGTGAAAGCGGCACAGCCACAGATCCATTAACTGCACGCTCGAATCGGTTTAAATCATGCGCAAAGTAAGCTTTGGCCTGAGCTTCAGTACATTTATCCCCTTGTTTAACCCGAATACCAGTCGGGTAAACGGTGGTACCAAAACCGATAGTCCAGACATTAGCCGGGCAAAGGTACGCGGATAATTTTAAGTCTTCAAAACTTGTAATCAAATTAATCCCAACAGAACTTATTTTTTTATTCTGTTTTTTCTTGGGCTGGAACTCATCAATTACTTCGTTAAATCTATCAACCTGATGCTGGCTTAACGAGCCGCCAAGCAGCGCACGTGCTTCATTAAAAAAAGGTGTTCTATCCATTTTGATTTCCTTCTGGCAATAAAAAACCGCCTTGCGGCGGTCTAGGGTAGGTTTTCTATTCTATAGATGAGATAGCGCTCATCTATGACTTGGTTTAACTTGGGTTCTTTTAACTGATCTTGCAGCTTATCTGGTAGTAGGTCCTCACTTTCCAGATACAGCCATTTAGTATCTTGAGTAATTACAATTTGACCATTTTCACTGTAAAGTACTTTAGGATCCTTTACTGGTCTAATCTTAATCATCTCTCCCGTTGCATTATCTTGCAGGGTAATGATGGGCATTAAAAACTCCTTTATGAAGATTCATTGTACCGTTCATTGCAAAGACCAAATAAAAGAAAATGTAAGGATTAAAATTTAACTTAAAAATCCTTAATTTATCGTTGTGCTTAATTAGGATTATCTTTTTTCTTCTCCTGTTCAGAACTACCGAAATAGAAACCACAGGCTGTTGTCATTGCTCCAGCAATGAAACCTAAGGCTGTGTTGATCAGGTTGCTATTCTCTCGGGGCATGTCCACAAAAAATAAGGCAATCACCAATACAAACATCAACCCAACGAGTGCAAAGGCCAAATAAGCCCGAGTCTGTTCACTTGTCATCACAATCCCCTTTTAACCGTTCTTTCGTTTGTTCATATTGCTGCTTACGCAACTGGTGGATTTCATCGGCACGCTGGTTCTCTTTACGCTTGTAATAGAGATTTAAAATGAATGTTGCCATGGCCACTACAACACCAAGTACCGCCATCCAGTCAATTGAAGCCCACCAAGACACCACGCTCACCCCTGCACTTGTGTATGTTGTATAAGTAAATTTGGTTGCTGTCGCGGCTGCATTTGCTGCAGCCTCAACAGCCCCCTGCTTTTCTGTCATGTCGTTCTCCAGAATTTTTGACAATAAAAAAGCACCCGATTGGGTGCTTAAATAAGAATTAAAGCTGTTAAAGCGTTTGTAAAATTTGACCTCCATTAATCACTTCTAATGTCTGCAATGGGATACCAATAATGGCTGGGCCGCCTGGTCCTGCCAGCCCTTCAAGTGTTCCGTGATAATTCCAGTTCCATGTACCGGTATTAAGTGATTTGGTACCACGTTGGCCCCAACCGCCACCATTACCAGATAAAGGTGATGAATAATCACTATCCAGCTTTTGATAACCTCTGCCTGGAATATCTCTCTGGGCATCGGAAATCTTATTGGTCTGGTAGTTATTATTAAAATACCCTCTGAATTGCGGTACTTCACTAGATGTTGGGAGATAGCTCAGCGCCATACCAAATGGTGCACCGCCTCCACCACATGTACCCTGCATTGCATAGCTATATCGTGTACTACGTCCACTTGGGGTAGCTCCACCACCTGAGCCGCCACGCGCAACAATACCGCCATCGATGATCAGGTTTACTTTGCTGTGACGCACCAATAAGCCTGGTGCACCGATACTGCCGTCACGTCGGGTTTTCGTGAATGCATTCTCATAGTCATTCCCGTCATAAAAAGCTGCATGAGCAATGCCGCCATCACCACCACGTCCCACAATTGCACCTTTAATGGTGAGGTTCACCACCAGATCTGGTGGAAACTCTCCAGTATCAATGGCAGAGATTTCTGGCAGTTCAGGCACCACATATTTAATGGAAGCGAAATCCCGACTATGTTTATAAATAAGCTCTATGTACGGTCGAAAAGCACTTGAACTGCACACCAGTACACCGGGCTCAACCACAAAGTTAATGACTCCAGACACTGGCAACTCGCCACGCTGCATCTGATATAACCGTGCCAGATTGATATCAAGCTGGTCATAACGGATATAGATCGGCGTGTCGTCAATTGGTGTATCGGTATAATCCTTGTCGTTCATGTAATAGCGTTCATCGTAGTTGATGGCCGTGATTTTATTACTCGTCTTGCCTACAGGTTCCTTCTTGGCCACCAGATAAGGCAATGAGCCCTTGGTATCATCATTCACCACGATATAGGTCGTGTTGATGTAGTCCTCAGGATTGAGCTTGAGTGGACTGTTTGGTAAACGTCCTAACACGACTTTGTTAGGCGTGGTACCAGCAGTCACAGGAATCAGTTCCACGCTGCCATCACTCATCTGCAGATAAATCACATAGCTTTTGCCTGCGATAAACTCCACATCATGACTCAAGGTCAGGATTAAACCCTCTTGCTGAAGAACATCCCCGCTCCGGTGAACCCCATTACGATAATCAGCCACCGCAATCCGGTCACGTAGTACCAGCAACTCTGACTCAGATGCAGCATCGAAAGTAATCGATCGACGCTGGAAACGCATCTTGTTCCAGAGCCGGTACGCATTAAAGTGAGCTTGCCACTTGTTACGTACACCGACCGATTTCACCACTTTAGGATTCTTGGCGCTCTTGTCTGGCAGATAGATATTGATACGGCTATCGTCAGCAGGATCCGTATATTCATAGATCAGGCCGTCATAGTCATCCATCACACCAAAGCTAAGATCCCTTTGATAGGTTTCTGGATAAATATTCCTGAAGTTAAACAACAGTACCGAGTTATCCGTAGGTCGCTCAAAATACAGCTTGAGCTTGTTGTTCTGGCGATATGACGTACAAAATACAGCATCACAAAGATTAATCACCAATTCTTCAAATGATAAGTTTGAATCATCGATTGTTGTGCAGAACTCGGCAGCCAGCGGTGTACCAAAGTAATCCACTATTTCAAAGTAAGTCCGATAGATATTTTCGAGATCTAGCTCATCAACCGTACGGCGACCGATCTTGTCATCCAGTGCCATCGAGACCAGTGCATCGGCAAAACTTGAGGTTGGATAGAAATCCGTTGTCATAGCACCGTCTCTATAAGTCGGTAGCATCCGCTGCAGATCAAAGTTGATCTTGCGTGTCTTAACCGATAGAGCGCCTGTGGTGGCATAGGTTCTGGCACGAAAAACAGTTTCACTGTGGTACTGTGTGCTTTGTAATGGAAACGCACCATAGAGTGCCTGCCATTTCACCTCATCCATAACACTGGGCGCATTGATTGCTCCAGTGACACGACGTGCACGTACACTACAACGCCCCTGAAAGGTAGTCATATCCAGTGTGACACCCACTGTCTGACGTGACTTTGCAGATCCTTTCATGGTGATCCGCTGGTACATTGGATTGCCCAATGGTTCACCATTCACATTGACTGGAGTCACCTCTACCTCAATGGTAATGTTTACAGCACCTTGATTATTCCCTTCATAAATTGCATACAACCCATTGGATGCAACAAAGTTACACAGCACACGGCTACGTTCAACATTATCGAGAACAAAAGGCCCTATCCATTTCTCGCCTATCGATGCAATCCGTGGCGATAATTCAGCTGTTTTCTGGGTTGCGAGTTCCTTCAGGATCCACCAACCCGGATTGACTGCAGCTGGATTGGATAAGGTCATCCGGTCATCAGCAACCGACAAGACACTGTAAACTCCATCCAGATGATAAAACTGGTTATTGAACCAGAAACCGCTATTGGTGATTTCAACCCGATCATTACTGACAAACTTGGTCGTTAGATCCGTGAAATTTGATGCAGATCTTAAAATCTCATTGGGATAACCAAATCTAAGATGATTGGTACCTTCCAGTACCTGTGTATCTGCAGAGCGCAGGATCTGGCCATTGACCGAATTTTGTTGCTGCACAGATAAGGGTGGCGTAGTAATTTCACTACCAAGGAAAAAATAAGGATTGCCAGTAACAATATCGACATCAGGGCTATAGACCTCGATCGATGCACCAGCAATATCAACAATATTGGTTTCACCGTCATATGCACCATTGATGTGATAGTGGCCACGACCAATACAGCCGACAATATGCTCAACTTCAACATTGTTCTCGTACACCTTGTAAGGCACAGCCACCAGATCAGGTGTATCGTTTGCAGCGCCGAATAGATCCACAACACGGCCATTTACCCGCATCTTGTTCTCACGGCTTGAAAGCTCGTTATTTGCTGATGAGGACTGGTTGTTATTCTGAGTAGTCTGTGCGATCGACGGCGTTGGCATCAGCAACGCTACAGCGAGACCGACAACTAACGATACGACAGCAGCAACCAATGCGGGAATCCCCTTTGGATTCTCTATGACAATGAATGTGCCAAGAAGAAAGTCGAGCTGCTTCAAGTCATGAGCATTTTTCGGTGTGACCTCATTGGCCATCGAAATTTCAGCATGCTCCATATCACTCGGATTGTGAAAGATACGCAGGTGCTCAGGCATATACTCATATTTTGCTGTAAGCCATTGCCCTAAGGTTGAAGCGCGTTCTACAACCTTCTTTTCAGATAAAGGATCCTGTTTATAAATAATCTTAATCATAGTAACTGACCCGATTAAACCCCATTGCCATTACGACTTGTTCAGATAAATAAGACACACCGCTTTCCATCAGGTGCAAAACCTTACCCCCACGAAAAAGCCCCACATGCGGGGGCTTGTTTCTGAGTCTTGGGTGGAAGGCGACTATGCAGCCCTCCTTGGGCATGGGTAGCGGATTTAAGAGCTTTATTCTGGATGGCTTGAACTCAATACTGCCCTTGGGTTGCATGAACAGCTCCAATGCTTCCCCTCGATCTATACCATACAGATCCATTGCAGCTTCATGGGCAAAGTGAACACAGTTGTAGTTTTCCTGATCGTATTGTCGATCGAGTAAATGATCATGCCCTTTCATAACGCCCCCTTAAGACCGGTGAAGCGATCCAGCGAAAAGATGTCGCCAGTCTTGGCAGTATTCAGTCGCGGTGACTCAGCCTTGAATGTGACTGCCTTGTGGTCCATCGCTACGCCTGAGAGTTGCAGCCCAAGCAGGAAATACATCGGTGCATTGAGATTGTCCGAGCTGTAAAGCCGGTAATTTACTGTTGGCTTAATATCGGGATATTGCCCTTCCATCACCCGCTCAAACTCATCCGGCAGCACATCACCCAAGCCTGATATTGAAATCGTTAAGGACTGGTCCAGATCGCCCAACATGCCTGAGCGCTGGATCTCGGCAGGCAGATATTCATAGAACAGCTGGCTGTCATTCTCCTTGTGCCGGACATAAACACTCTGATCATCATTACGTACCACCCGATAGGTATTAATGAAAGACGGATGTGTCAGCTCGATACACTCCAGCTGATAAATGTCGACCGTACGATTTAGAAAGAACTTTGCGTATTCCTGATCCATCACACCACCCAATCTTTAATTAAAGCCTGATCAGCGGCCAAATCCTTCTGATTCTGTACAACCTCCAGCTGGGCATTGACCCGGTACAGATTGCCGTTGACCTCATTGGTTTTGAAAGTACCTGGCATGAAGTTGCAAAGGTATTGCTGACGTGTGCCTTGATCGATCACCAGATCCGCATAGAAGGATGCTGGCTGACTTTGATAAACCCGCCAGAAAGCCATCATCTTATTGAAGTCGGTTTTGCTTAAACTCCAGTTCACATCAACAATATGGCTATTACGCTTTACATCGATGTAGTAGCGGCCACGTCCACCATCAAACTGCTGGCGCTTCACATCATCACCTGGTGTCACGCCATAGCCGCTCGTTTGAGGATTAAGTTTTAACTTGTACATAACTTTCCTTCAGGCAATAAAAAAGCGCCTGACGGCGCTTTAAATTAAAGTTTTTGAATTCTAACTATATCAATTAAATGATTTCCAGTTATTGACTCAGAATGTTCATCTACAATTCTAATTTCTCCGTTGTTTTGAAGAACTTTAATTAGATGAATTACACTCTGCATTTCATTTAAATCAAAATCATTGCCAATCCACATTTCCTTTCCAGAATCCAGATTTTTAATTTCTTCTTCCAATATTACTAATTTGCTCATAAAAGCTCCCACAAGGTTAATTCACCCATTTCGGCAAACATTTATATTTCTTTAAATGTTTTTCTTCATAAAGCGAAACAACATCAAAATATCCCCATACAGCAATTACTAACGGAACAATGCCTTGTCCCCAAAGAATTAACTTTACATTTTGCTGGATGAGCTCTTGAAAGATATACATTCCCATAATGTTGAACTTATAAAGAAGAACTACAAATGGTTGATATAGTATTGCCGCCATTACCATCAAAAAAACGAAGAATATAGAACGCCATTTAAGGACTGGAAACTCGCTAAATGCATAAGTAACCCGACCTAATCGTCCCTCAAACCAATCAAGCATAAACCCCTCTTTTTAATATGTTTAAAACTAGAGATTAGCAAATAATCAATACAACTTAATACCGAATATAATTTAGACGACAATAGATGTCGTTTAATTTAATCATGTTTAACCTGACAGATAAGAAAGCCACCTCGAAAGGTGGCAACACATGGTTAACGATTGCGCCGTGCAGTCGTATTGGTTGAAATGGCCCGACTGATTGGCGAGCTAGGTTCCTTAATTTGATCACTGACGATCTTCGGCACCTCGCGTGGAAGCTCCTTTTTCAACTCATCTTTAACAATAAGCCGGACTGTACTCTCATCCAGTTGCTCTGCTTCGACAGTTGCTCCTTTCACCTGGTTCACTACTTCAATTTTAAAGTTGATCGTAGGCGCTGTTGGTTGAACTGAAGCCATGGCCTCAGCCTGTGGCCGTGCAGATCTGCCCAGAGTGAAGTCATAGACATCCTCAAGATTAGACCGATCCTGAACTAAACCATTCGGTGAGAAATACACTTTGCCATCGTGGTACAGATCCGAACCAGTAGAGATCTTTGGAGTCTCTGCAGTCTGATTCGCCTTATAGATAATCTGTCCATCTCCAGATTGATTGAAGATGTTTGAATTCTTCTGGCTTTCCATAAAGGCATTAGAGCTCATCATTGCACGGCGCATAATATTGTCAGCTGAAACGTTGTTGTTATTGAGGAGTGCTTCAGGGTTCGCACTCTTACGCATACTCTCAACTAAATTGACACCGCCCCAACGTTTAATATCATCCTGTGACCATACGATCTCGCCCTTATGGACAGATCCAGCAACCTCGTATTTACCACCCTTACCGGTATAACCACCTTCAGCAAAGCCTTGATCCTTGATTGCACGGATATTGCTAATAATGCTGGCACCTTGAGCAATCGCACCTGCAATTAATGGCAAGTTTTGAGGGAAACCAATTTTCGCCGCCTGAGCAATATTCTGTTGAATCGCAATACCTGCTGCAGCAATGGCATAGGCTTTATCAGCAGCAAACATGATCTTATAGGCTTTGGATTGTTCACCAAACATAGAACCGAACATCGATGTTACTGAACCAATCATTTGCCCACCGAGAGCAATTTGAGCATTCAATCTATCTTGTTGGTACTTATCTTCAATCGCCTGAGCATTCTGAGAATATTCATCGTAGATGATATTCCGTTGCTCAAGAGCGGCCTGCATGATTGCGGTTTTCTGATCCTCAAAGTCTTGCTGTGATAAAAGACCGGTTTGGAGTTTGGAATTGATATCCTCAATACCACTCTGCTCATTGTAATCAACCGCTGCTGACTTACTATCAAACAGATCCTGAGCTGCACCAAGGCGGCTAAAACGATCCTGATCCTGTCTAAAGAAATCACTGGTACCATTCATGTCGGCCTGAATACCGCCCCAGTTGTCGACAGCTCCAGTAATCTTGTCACGCATCTCCTTTTCCTGTGTGGCTTTGGAGAACGTAATCTGTTTTTGGCGCTCTTCGATGCTGAGCTTGGTATTTTTTAAAATTTCCTCCCGTTCTAATCGATACCGTTCCTGCATAGCTTCAGTTTCAGACAACAAGGCTAATTTAGCCTGGAACAATCGCTGTTCTTGTGCCAGTTGCATCAAACCCAGCTCTTGCTGATATTGTTGCTCCAGCAGTTCAACAGCCTGTTTCTGTTCAGCCTTGCTGAGTTCAATATCATGGGCAGCATTGAACTTTTTACGGGCAAAGCTTTCTTCAAGCAACTCAGCTTCAGTTTTTTGGAACTCCTTGTAATCATCCAGTTTGGTTCGTAAAGCCTGTTGAGCGATTGCAATATCAATATCAGCACGAGCTTTAAGTTCGGCAACAATCTCCGCTTTACGTTCAGGACTAAAGTTGGCTTTATCAACCTCCTCTAATTTTTGAGCCAGATCATTACGAATCCTGGTTTGCTGATCAGCAACTTCATTCTCAAGTTGAACCCTTAAACGTGCCTGCTCTTCGGCCATTTTTGTGCCATCTTGAAGCATCTTAGAAAAATCTTTTGATGAAATATCACCAGCTGAATATCCATTGATGCCTGCCATATAGCCCTGAAAGTCTTTCCAGTATTGATTGTTATATTTACCAATACCTTTACCTTTCTGAACGTTGCCCTCACCAGCATGGTAAGCACGTACAGCCTTCTCAAGATCACCTTTAAACAGTTTGAGAAGGTAAGACATATACTTACCCGCACCTTCAGCAGACTGGGCCAGATCAGTTCGATCTTCAACACCGTATTGTTTAGCAGTACCAGATAAGAACTGGAAACCACCTGTTGCACCAGTGTCTTTGTTATATGCTTTGGCATTCCCTCTGGATTCGATCATGTGAATCGCAGATAGTGTGCCTGCTGGCAGACTGTATTTAGATTCGATATTAGAAAAACCAAACTTTGCGGCATTGGCCTGAACCTTGGCATTTACAGAGAGAATCTTCTGTTGCTTAGATAGCTCGTCTGTCGTTTCCTTGAGTGCTTTATTTTTGGCCTCTATAACCTGGTTATTTTTCTCCTCAATGGCTTGAACTCTCAACGCTGCCTGATACATCTCAGTGGTAATCTGCACACCATTTTTTCGTGCCCAGTTTGCCAGTTCTAACAATGCCTTTACTTGAGCTGGAGTGTAGTTCTTGGCAAGTAATCTTTGTGATAGTTGGGCATCAAAATCACGATCAAATAATGAATCTGCATATTTCTTTTGAGCATCTTTTGCAGCCAAAGCAGCCTTTTCATTTTCAGTTAATGACTTGGTATTTTTATCAAGTCCGACGATCGCATTTTCAGCTTTATTGCCTGCAAGTGTTACTTCAATCCCAAATAAACTGTATGTTTTTTTGGTCTTATTGGCAGTTTCAGCAGCCTCATCATAGACTTTAACTTGATTGAGTAATGCATCTCTTAGATCTGAAGGGATTTTCTGATCCTTCAGTTGCTCTATCGCTTCCGTATATGAAATGGTACCAAGTCGAGCCTTATTTGAAATATCGGTAACTTTGACATTACCCACTGCATAGTTCTGAATGGCAATTAATGCTGATGCGACCGCTTGCTCTTGTTGCTTCAACTTCTTGTTTTGATCTTCAAGTGTTGCTGCCAGATCATCAAGCTTCTCTTTACGCTGCTCCTCAGTCAGGGCCTTAATTTCATCTTTAGTTAACTTTGCAGCCTCCGCTTGCTCTTTTAACTTTGCCGTTGCCTCCTCAGCCTTACCATTGAAATACGAGTAAGCTGCAGTCAAACCAGCGACACCTAAGGTAATTGCACCTATTGGTCCACCAATTAAGGCAAATGCTCCACTTGCCAATCTCCCAGCATTGATAGATACAGCAGCTAATCGTCCTTGAGCTGCTGTTTGAGCATTCGTAGCAGCAGTGACAGCAGCTTGTGCCTGAGCATATCGTGCTGCGGCAGCTGTCGCGCCGTATTTGGCCTGTGCTTCTGCATTGGTCGCTTGAACATTAGCAAGATGCGCTTTTGCCGCGTTAAGCGTTGCCGTTGCTTCTGTAACCTCGGCCTGAGCATTGGCAATAGATGCCTGTCGACTGCGGATTGTTGAAATAACTCCAGTGTCAGTAGCAACAGTTTTTGCAATAATGATCTTTGTTAAATATGCAAGACCGCCTGCCGCTGCTGCACTCATCACAATATCAATATTATCGGCTAATAAGCCCAAGCTTGCAGCTGCAGTATTGGTTGCTCCAGTAACCTTATTGATTTCACCGAGCTTCTTTGTAACAGCATTGGATAAAGTGGTAATTCCATCTTTCCAACTATTATCCATTGAATCAGCCAAGTCTTGATTCTGATCCCTTGTAGCTTTAAGTGTCTTGATCAGATCTTCTAAAGAGATTTTACCAGTCGCTCCCAGCTCTCTAATCTGAACCTCAGTTTTTCCTGTGGTTTTAGCCACATCTGCAATAATATTATCGGCAGCAGTGACAATTGAAATCCATGCATCAGCATCAATTTTGCCTTTGGCCATTGATTTAGAAAATGCATCAATTGCTGATTGCGCCTGATCCGCACGTGCCGCATTTGCCGTAAATGAAAAGGATAGTGAGTCAGAAACATCCAAGGTATCATTCGTGGCGTAACCTAGGGCTTTCATCCCACCAGCTAAACCTAAATAGACCTCTTGCGCTTCACCTAAGGCACGGTAAGTGCTTTTTGTAGATGCATATAAACGATTCTGAACAAGATCAAACTCAGCAGCACTATCAGTTGCGTTACGAATACGTTCAGCCATTTGAGTTGCGCCATCAGCTCTGGTAATTGCTTCATTTACAGTTACCAATCCCACCATGAAACCAGCCAAGGCCTTGATCGATGTTCCATAGGAGTGAATCGACTTTTCCTGCTTATCCAGCTCCTGCGATGTATTTTTAATTTCCTGTGAAAACTTTTGATTCTGCTGAGTCGCCTGCTTGGTAACTTCAACCGTTTTTTGCACAGAAGAGCTGGCATTATTCACTGTTGTATTGAAGTTCTGAACAATGTTATTGGTAACAGAAAACTGCTTGCCCATATCTTTTGTAGATTGTGATGCTGAATCGCCACGCTCAGTAATTCTAGACATTTCATCAGCCAAGGCTTTAGCGTTGCGTTCAGCATTTTGTGAGTCAATTACAATGACTAAGCGGGATTCTTGTGTCATGGTTACTTTCCTTCAGGCAATAAAAAACCGCCTTAAAGCGGTTATTAATCAGATATAAAAAAACCCGCTTTCGCGGGTTTTAATTTCAAAATATTCTATCGAAAAATTTATCTTGCTTTGGATACAGAGTAATTTCCCTCATAAAAATTTCCTTGTGTTCCTGTTTCCTTGTACTCACAACTTAAAGCTACAGGATGAGTTAGTTTATTATTTTTATTGTTAATCAAATATGTTGCTCCAAAAACGATACGTGGTGTATCTTCTGCTAAATCCCATGGCATCCCCTTGCCATTATGCCATTGTTTATTGGGGAATTTAGAATCCAACCAGTTGATACATTGTTTCATTGTTGGAAACTTTTTAGTTTCTTGTTTTTCAATTCGTGATTCAGCGCTTACAGTAAATGCAAACAATAAAGATATAACACCAATAATAATTTTATTCATAAAAACATCCTCTAAAGCAGGTGTAATTTAACAAACGATTAAAATAAAGTCATTAAAAAACCCGCACACGGCGGGTTCATTCATATCAAATAATCTTGTGCGGAATACTTTAATTTTCTGATAATTGCTTTATAAATCGTGTAGCCTCTTCTTCATTCATCGTGATTACCTGGTAAGAACCATGACCACTTGCAGAAGGCACAGTATCAATCGTAATCCTTACCATTCCGTCAGGTGATGTAAACGTAGAAACAGCAACGATATGTGCTGGATTAATAAAGTTTTCGGAATCTATTTTGATTAGCATGATTATCAATCCTTTTTATTTATAATTTTTATACCAAATCAACTGTAACTCTTGTTAATTCCGTTGTAATTCAATTGTTTCAATGATGATTAGAATGTAGCTAAAGTTTTCTTACATTGAAATATAAGTACTAAAAAACCACCCGAAGGTGGCATGCAATCAAAGAGGATTGATAAAATAGAAATACAAAATAAGAACTACCAGCAAAATACAGGCTAGAGTTAGATAGAACCCAATCGTATTAAAGCTTTTTAAGAATTTAACAATATCCATATTTTTCAACCCCTTAAAACTTACGTGAATTATCACATATTTTAGCGAAAATAGTGATTCAAATCACGATAAAAGCATCATTTAGCCCGACCACTGTCACTTTTGGCCTTCACCTTTTTATAGGCTTCTTCCAGAAAAAGATCGTCCAAAGCAAAGATGCAGTCGTTAAATATATGTGGACCAACGGGCACATCATTATGCTCGGCATAAACATTGATGGCCTGCTGGTCTATTGATAACGGCATACCCTGCTCATATCGTCTGGATCTGCAAATCGTGCTGAAGGCAAGTAGAATTGATTCAGCCGCATAGGATGATTCTGGTGGTTCAGGAATATGACCGCCTAAGAATTTGATTTGTTCAATTTCGTGCGGCGTTTTCGACGCATAGGTTTTTTGGTACTTGTAGAGCTCAATGACTTTCCCAGAATAACGGCCTTGTCCTTATCCGCATTTTCCTGAATCTTCTGAGCTTCAGTTTTAATGAATAACCAGATGGCCACACCGATGTCACCAAGGTTAAATAGCTTGGATGCGTTCTCGGCTGTATATGGCATATCAGTCTCAACCGTTTTACCGTTCACTACCTCAGCGAAGAATACGCCCTTCCAGTCTTCAATCAGATGCGCAGCACAGGCATCCATCAATAACTCATGATAAAGCTTGTCAGCTGGATCTATGGCCATAACGTCATAGCCTTTGGACGTGATCTGATTCCCAGCACGTTCGATCGCGACCTGAAACGGTTTATAGGCAATACCACGGATCTTGAATTCAGCCTGAACCTCTCCTTCAGCATTTTTGAACTGGCACCATTTAGATGCCTCTGAACTTTGTACAATACCGACTTTTAACGCCATAACGACCTCTGAAATTTAAGCAATAAAAAAAGCCCATGACACTGCACAGGCTTGGTTTTAATTAGATGAATACTTGTGTACGCGCTTATTACAACAACGCACGTACAATGGTTGGGCTGGTACGTACCTGGGCAAAGTTGATATCTACCGTGATAATGTCATCACCACCGCCGTCTGGATGATTGGCTTCCATGACTTCCAGCTGAGGAAAATTCAAAGAGTACTTGCTGCCTTTGTTGTCCGTGATATCGAATCCCAAGGTAAACACGTCACGGGTTTTGATTGCATCAATCCATGCGGCAGATGTCGCCGAGAACATGAAATTACCGTTTACACCAATATCCATCATTTTCTCTAAGTAGAACTCTGGCGTGTATTTACCAGATCCAATACAACGGATTGCCTCAAGGTTGTTATTAAAGTTAATGGTGAGTGTCTGCAAACAAGCCTTACCTTGAATCGACTGACCATTGATCAGTAATTTTTCAACATTTGGCATGCTGACCACTGGACGGCTTGAAGCTGGTACCGGATTGGTCACTGGATTGACTTGCTGACGGGTAAAAAAGCTACCGACCAGACCAAAGTTACCTGTGATCTTTCCTGTGGTCTGAATGGTGATTTCACCCGTGTTGACCTGTACACCACGATAGATAAATACCTGGCTAACATCTTCATAGACTTTTACCAAGGTTAGAGACTTACGTACGCCACCGCCAAAACTTAACGAATTAGCGGCCCAGTTATTAAAGGCCAGCACACTCAGGAATAAGTCAAAGGTCCCAAGTGATAATTCAAATTCCAGTTGGCCAGTCACCTCAGCTTCAGTAACTGATGCACCTTGACGAAAACGTGAATCCACCACTTCATTGCTTTGTTCAGTAGAAACGTTTTCTGATAATCCATCTGATACACGGCGAACGGTGTACCACACTGGATTTGCTGGAGTTGTACCGAGTACTGCTTCTTCACAAGCATATAACCGGATTTTTGCGCCTGAACTCATTTATTGTTCTCCAAAATTTAGGCATTAAAAAACCCGCTGTTTAAGCGGGTTGTTAAAGTGATTCGTTAGAAGGTTCGTTCTGGATCTCTGGTGGCTCTAAGCCTTCCATAGCAGCTGCTACGGCTTGCGCTAAATTTGTAGGCTGAAACTCTACTGGTGGTTTAGTATCAGCTGGATCAAACTCAGGTTCATTATCTAAATCTGGTTCGTATTCTGGTGCTGGCAGACTGTTTAAGCGAATACTGATAAACCGTCCTTCAGGGATATCCATTGGATTATCCAGATCAGAAACAATCGAAGCAGTCTCAAAATCAAATTTTTTCTTGTAGGTTTTAATGGAGATATCGCCATTTTCTAATGTCTCATATTCCACACTTACAAGAATGTTTCCTTTAGCATCCTTTGGAACTTCGATATACCAGCCTTCCTCTGCAAATCCTGTAGTTCCTTGCAAGAGATAGCAACCTACATCATTACGGAAAAATTTAATATCTTGCTCTTTGGCTTCACTGTTTGGCTCAATTGATTCAGCATAAAGATCAACGACAGGTGAAGCTGCTTTAATAAAACCATTTGAATCAGTTTGAGTATTCATCGAATGAAGAATTTCCATCACTTGAGCAGCTGCTACCTGTTCATCTGGGGAAAGTGTAGTATTTGGAATAGAGACGATAAGAGCACGCCTTGAATGAGTCAAAGAACTGGTCGATCCAATATACATGGCTCGATATGAATTACCGACTTTTACCCCCCAGCCACCCCCATATCCAACGGCAGCTGTCGAGCCTTTAGAAATAAAACCACATTGTTGATCATTATCGACCGCTATTGTTGTGGCATATGCTCCACCAAAATTTAGAGCGTTACCTCCTAATCCAAAATCACCTACTCTTAAAACACGCCCTTGAGTACTGTCTCTATTTGAATTTGTTAAATCACCACTAGCTGCAGTTCCAATTATTATTGGTGAGGCTGCTGTGACACAGTATCGCCAAGGTGTGTAATTATTATCTGAAGCTGCAGTTCTCACAGCAAAGTCAGAAAAGCTTCCATAAGAATATGCAATCTGTAACCGGCCACCCCCAGTCGAAAAAGTACCTTTCGTTTCTAAATAGAATAAACTAGCTTGCAACCCCGTAGGTCTATTCGCTATATCACCAATGGTTCTGGGAAGTAATACTCGGGTACCAGTAGGCACTTCATTAAGATCTGCAAATGGAGATGGGGGCGGATTTGCTCCAGTACCAGACCAATAGACATCAACTGGATTAAAATGAGCAGCTTTAAAAGCATCTTTCGCCACAGGAACATTATTACCTTCTGCACCAAGATTTGCTTTTGCTGCTGTACCCGCACCTTGTACTTGCGAAATATCAGGTGTCAGATTTGGAATGCCTGAGGCAAATGGCAATGTGAATTGGCGCTTACCCTGGCCTGTATTGTAGGGAAAAGGTCGGTGATCCCAGTTAAATTTAAAAATAAGATTTGCCATATTAAGCCGTCACTCCATCAATGATCTGAAACGTTAAAGTTTCAGTATGTTGAATTACGCCGCCTACCACCGCTTTAATATCCATATGTACTAGTCCCAATGGCCATGCTGCTGTGCTGGTACCTGACTTCACATTCAACCAGCCCTTTTGATTCGTCTGGTTTAAGGCGGTACAGGTTAAGGTGGCAACAGCAGCACCGTCACTCAAAGCTTTCACCTGAGATGTAAAAGCATAACCGGTTAGGTTAATCGCACGACGTACATCATCCGGTGGAAATTGCAGAGCCTCGTCCATATCGACAAGCTGCAGATTCAGGTTAAAGGTGTCACCGCGCTTAAAAACAAAATTGCTCATAAGTGATTCCTATAGACATAAAAAAACCACCGATGAGGTGGTAAGGGGTTAAAAATATTTAAACTGGTTTAATTGATTTTATAGCCGATCGTTACGTTGTACTGGATGAAATCGCTATCCTTGCCAGCATTGATTGCTTGTCCTTGCAAACACTCAAGATGCTCAATACTGAAATACTCGAAATGAGCGAGCAATGCATCACTGAGCTCAGTAATTGTTTTCTCTCCAGTATGCAGTCGGTCAAAGCATTGAATGATGATATTGCCGGTTCGCCGTGTACAAGGCTTGTCAGCAATACCTGAAATAAAGCTTGATCCACCCACAATCGTTAAACGACACCACACGCCAATTTCAGGCACTTTAAATTCTGGCGCATTGGGATACTGGATTCGCACTTGATCGATACCAGTGAAGCCCTGCATGCGAGCAATGATGGCTTGTCTTGCCTGCTCTAATGTCATTGCCATTTTAGCCACCGTACTTTTGAGAGATAAAGTTAAACGTGGTGCTATAGATTCCCTGTGGCGCTTGATCAGACCAACCATTTTCCAGACGTTCTGCATAAGGTAAATTGTTCTGGATATAAACCAGATTACCCAGCTTGATTTTAACGGCTTGGATTGCAGCATCCTGATTGGCATTTACCTCAGGTTCACGAACACCCATGTCAACAGATCCAATAGAGACTATGTGAGAAGCACGATAAGTGCCTGTGTCGACTGGACTGGAAACAACCAAGGATTGAACGGTATCCATAACGATATTTTTTACATGCGCTTCTGAATCACTGACAACCTGCACGGCGAATTCAGTCGGCTTTTTGCCCTTCCATGCCATCCTTCACCTCACTTGCTTCATACATCTCAAAAAGATCTTGAGCGATCGCTTGAATTGAATAGGCTTCAAATTCAGTACTTGGTTCACGCTCACCCATAAGTTTTTTAACTCGCTGCCAGATGTGCACCGCTTCATGCAAAAGCAGCCCATATACTTCAATGAGAACTCGCCCTGAGGTATCGCCAAGTTGAACGACCGCATAAGTCCCTTCCTGATAATAATCAACTTGTGCAGCTGCTCCCTCGATTGAGAGAAACTGATCAGACTCTTGCATGTCATCAAATAACAGATCCATATGAAGTTGATTGCGGGCCAGCGTATATTGGATATGCTGAAATGGTGACATATACCATTCAGGCACATAGTTTGTATTTACCATGGATCCTCACTAACTTGGCAAAGGCGTTTCATAGTTCTCACGCCCATCAAATGAATAGTGAATAAAAATGCCATCCTTAAAATCGGGATGGCATTCGCAGTGGAAAAGTGTGTGTGGTTTCAGATCATCATCAGGTACCACCTGAACACTGTCGTGAAATTTATAAACTGTCCAAGTCATTTTTCCTCCAATAAAAAACCCACCGAAGTGGGTTTCATTCATTTCAATTCAAAGCAAGTAGGCTCATCAGATAACTGAATTCTGAGTCCATGATATTTACGATCATTATCACTTAATAAATTATTCATAAAGTAATCAGATTTATTGGCATAAATTTCATATTTCAGGTCCATTAATGTAGCTTCACCAATTAAGAGTATAGTTGGTGATCTCCCATTAACTTCCTCAAATTGATCTGATAGTAGTTTAAACCGTCTATAAATTGGAGCCTTAACCATTAGAATATCCATTAAAAATAATATAGATAGTAATCAATAACTCCTATCTAATTCAAATTTCATTTACACCTTTCTCAACTGACATTTCCAGATTGTTTCAGCTGGATCCTGTTGAATATGCATGACTCGAAACTTACCCAGTGGTGTAAACCACTCATCATCAATTTGCGGTGTCATGGTTACTTCCTTCTGCAGAACAACCGCCTTTTTATCGGTGGCCAAGACTCCAAGCATCTGGATCTCGTATTGATTGTATGAACCAAATAGCACTCCACGGCCAGAATAGTTCTCTTTAATCGTTTTATGCGTTTCGGTCAGAGGATCCCAATCAGATTTGATGATCCGCTCACACGAAAAGGATTGAACGGCATCGGCCAAATCTTCATTAAACGCCTCAGCAATGTCTGCCTGCAGCTCGTCCCGTAAACCCATTAGATCCTCCGGATAAAGAAGACTGAAGAACGCTTGTTAAATGGCTTAATCAGATCCAGAATGTATTGCTCAGTTGCATTCAGCTTTACTGATCCATCCTGATATTCCTTTTCTGATTCCACCGTATCAGCCTTAACCTTTTTACGTTTTAAGGCCTGTTCCTGTCCTTGGTACAGCTCACCTTTCATGATGCCCTTAATGATTTCGTATGAAGCCAACTTTAATGCCTTAGGCACTAATGTTACATCTTCATAAGGTTTCACATTTCGGGCGATCAGATAGACTTCGGATTTTTGCAAATAATCAGCCTTATCACTGGCAGATAAAGCATCAAAGCCTTGTACATGTTCAATCGCTTCTTGTTCAGTGATAAAGCTCATGGATTATTCCTTTGACTCTTGTGGGATAAGTGCAAGCAAGTCGTCTTTACGGGTAACGCCGTCAAATGAAATGCCTTTTTCGGTCAATACAGCTTTGATTTCATCAACCTTGAGTGATGAATAATCAACAGGCTTATCCTGTTCCTGATCATCACCAGTCTGCTGATCATTTTGCGGCTGGTTATCACCTACACCCGTTGGATTCTGATCACCTGCACTTGCACCTGCTTCCAGCTCAGCAATACGCGCCTTCATTGCATCAGGATCATTTTTGAATGCAATAAACTCACCTTTCACGCCTGCTAGTTGTTCTTCAAGTTCGTTCACTTTTTCTTGTGTCATTTGTCGTTCCCGTGCTCGGTTAAATGATGAAAGTCCCATGTAAGGATCTCCAAAAAAATTAAGGCGGGATTACCCGCCTTTTCGTTATTTGACCTTATGTTTGAATGCCACAATACGAATCTGCTTTGGATCGTATACGCGCTCCCAGTTACTTTCTGTCGAAAGACCGCCATTGTTCGGTGCAATACCCATTGCTCCAGCCCATTTAATACCACGAGGATGCAGTACAAAGTGACGGCGGTTAATTAGAATGTCGGAACCAGCCAAGCTGTCACGATCTGTTTCCACGCCTACTGGTGCACCGATATCCTGGAAGCCAATTGCACCTTGGCCAAACAGGAATGAAGTAAATACATCACCTTCAACTGGCATACCATCATCAACAATGACACGGCGATCCATAAAAGTTTTATAAAGCACAACACCATCTGCATCACGTACAGTTTCAATCAGACCTTGTTTCGCCAATGCAGCCATCGTTGCTGAGTGCATAGCAATTGCAGTTAATTTATCAACAGCATCACCCAACTTATAAGACGCATCGATAAAAGAAACTCCGTCAATCACCGCAGCAGCGCCTGCACCCGCTGAAATATCGTGGATATTACTGGCCATACTGTCAGAACCAAACACACCTTTAAGCGTATTCACTGTAAAGCCCTGAAATTCACGAGCCCAATAATCTGCAACAAGATCACCAATCGCACCCAATGGATCATCACCAGACAATGCCTTGGCTAAGTCATTGGCACCCCATGCTTTACCACGGGCATGTAAAATCGCAATATCCTGACCTGCTGCAATGTTATTTACAGTTAAAGCACGACTATCTGAAAGAACTTCAGACTCACCATCCAGATCATTCCAGAATGGGATATTTACGGTAGAACCACCTTGAGTACCAAATGCCACTTCAACATCCAGCTCACCGACAATGCCTGACTGCCATAAAGCAGACTTCTGGGTAGTTTTGTTTAGAACATACTGAGTGAATAATTCTGGAACGATTACATCAGCAATTTTTGTTTCAGCCATTTGGCCTTCTCCTTAATTAAAGTTTAATACCGTGTTTTGCAGCAAGTTCTTTGGCTAACTGCGGATTTTCATTTCGTAATTGGGCTAATTTAGTAAGGTTTACTGAACCATCAGCTTTGGTGATGTCGACTTGAGCTTTGGTATTAGTACTGCCAGGTGAACCCGATCCATTTGCTTTTGGCCAAAAGTAAGGTTTTTGCTCACGCAAGGTTTCAACCCATTCCTTTGGTGATAATGGCGTCTTGCCATCTTTACCAATGATGACATCGCCGTTCGTATCAACTGCGATGGCCTTACCATCGTCATCAAGTACAAATTTAGACTGGGCTAGGAATGCGATATCAACAGTTGCTTCTGGTAATGCTTCAAGTTCAAGAGCAGCCTGTACAATCTGGCTTTGAACCACGGATTGTTTAAACTTATTGGCATAGGCTTCAGCCTTATCCGCACGTTCTTTTTCAGCAGTCAATAATTTGTCATGTTGTTCACGCATCTTCTCGGTACGCTTCTGGATGACTTCACCCACCTTGCCCTCAGCAATTAACTTTGCATCTTCATCAAGCTCCAGTTGGGCAAATAACTTTTTAACGGTTTCAGGGTCAATCCCTTCGAACTGTTTCTGTAGGCGTTGTAATTCGCATTGTGCTGTCTTAGCGGCATCACGTTCGCTTTGTAGTGCAGACTTCAAACCTTTGGGATCTTCGTAGCCTTCAAGGTCAAGGCGAAATTTCCCGTTCTCCTCAACATACAAACCACGATGTTCTTCTTTGATCTGGTCCAGTGAATCCACAATAAATGTCAATGACATGTTCAAACCTCTCGTTTGATTAAGTTGAGCCTTATCTCAAGGCAATAAAAAACCGCCCGAAGGCGGTACGTAAGGAGTTGTGATTATTTCAGCGCAAAAAAGCCGACATTGTTAAAGTCGGCTTCGCATAGAAAAATAGTGAATGTTGTTTAATAAGATATAAGCTGAACTTCTAAACCATTCATAGGATGAATAACCCTAATCATAAATATGCCTTAACGGGTCCTCTTCTTCATTTGAACTAGCATATTCTCTAGATCTAGCAAGTTCTTGTTCTTTCATTTCACGTTCGAATCTTTCTGTCTCAAGTCTAGCATTCTCATTGTCAATTGCACGCTGCTGATCTCTCTTGGTTTTCTCCGCTGCCTCTTGTTGCAATTTTACTTGTTGCTCTACTTCCATCTCAGCCATTTTTTGCGTGTGTTGTTGAAATTGCTCTTGCTTCTCTAGCTCCCTATTCAACCTATCGTGATTAGATTTCCATATAACCCCAAACATGAATATAAAACTTATACCCAGAATAATGTACGTTTTATTCATTAGCTAATGTCATTCCCCAGATAACAAAAACGAATCTTTGTAAAATCAAATAAGTACTTTGATTTACGTCGTTGGGATTATAGCGATAGAGAATTAAAATTTAGAAAAAACAGATGAATGGAGATATTAAAGCTGAGCTAACAGCAAATAAAGATCACCATTTTCATTTAAAACATTAATCAGATTCTTGCGTTTTGACTGTCACGCTCGTAAACACATATCTATCAGGCCTATCAATCTCAGACACATCAGTAAAATTCAGGTAAATATCACGAATATTTACCCCTGTTTCGATTTCAAACTTATTGACCAATTCTGCAATCTGACTAGTTAAAGCCTTTTCTAATTCTTCCTTGCGCGTCCTGCATTCGCAAATTGATACCTTTAACATAGTAACTACCTCTACGTTTGTTAAATTCCAAGCTCCTTAAATTTTAGCCCATCTAGTTTCCTAAGATGTTCCAGTGTGTAAAGCTCACCCTCAGGATCAAAGAACTTATCAAAATCAAACTTACCTTCCTTATAGAGCTTAAAGCGCTTAGGCCCTAGCCATTCCTTTTGAAAGAAATCATCTGTTTTTTTGAAAAACTCTTTGAATTTTGTATTGGCATCAATCTGGCCGATCAACTGCTCGCGTTCATCTTTTGGAATGTCCTTAACTTTGCGCTCATCCATCACAAAAGGACGCTCACCGATTAACAGACCATCTTTATCAACTGGTACAAGAATTGATCTACAGTTTGGATGAAGTGGAGGTATACGTATTTCAGGATCACCAATTTTCCAGACCTTGCCATCCAGAAACGCACAGAGCTTTGTTGTTCGACCGTCTAACGTAGCCACCAGCTTTACGTATTCAAAACCGAGCTGCTTAAAACTTTCTAAATACGCCTGATTCGCTACATGGCTGCGTACTGTTCTCACCGTACGCTCGATATCAGACTTACTGGCATTTAGAATGCCATCATCATAATTCTGGCGCTTGGTACCACGGATCCGCTGGATTATTTCCTGATTGGTTTTGCCGCTGCTGATCCCGTCGCGAATCGCATATTCAACTTTCTGCCGAGCACTTGTAGCAATTTTGGAAAGCAACTCATCAACCAATGCACCGCCAATTAACGGCGTTTTCTTCGCTGAAGAATAAAGCTTATTTCCGTTTGGCTTTTTGATCTTGCCCCCGTACAGCTTGGCCGTATATTTCGCTTCATATACGGCAAGTGCTGTAGCGGAAACAGCAAATACTTCAGGAATAGAAGTACTTAAACTGGTGAACCACTGTGAAATGAGATCACGGATCTCTTTTAGGTTGATTGTAGTGTATTGGCCACCAGCTAAGGCCACCTTCTCAGCATCACTTAACTCATCCAGCAGATCCCGAAGCTTAGACAGCATCTGTTCTGATTCAGAATTAAATAACCTGGTTAATTCATTCACCGATTGAGATGAGACTCTATATAAATAAGCTTGGTGCTGAGTCAGTACCTCAATCAGATTTTTATGATCATTTGAAGCCATTTAGCCCCCTTATAACGGCAGGCTATCCCGCTCTTCTTCAACACGTAGCAACTCATCCTGATAATCATGTGATGGCAATTTACCCGTAGCGATATATTCCCAATATGTTCTAAATGAGTTTTTACCTTGTAGTGCACCTTCAAAAAGCTGTTTGGCCAGATTGAGATCCGTTACTTGAACAACAAACTCAGGCTTAACAGTAAATGAGTATTTTGAAGGATCCAGCTTCAACCACTGAGCCGCATACTTAAGAGCTTGTTCAATAGCTTCAGCAGCACACATCACAATGCTGTGTAAGCTGGCATGCTGATCATCCTGACGTGCACGGCGGGCTTCACCTGATTCCTGAGCATTGGTATCAATCACTTTGGCACCAGCTTCAAGTGCTGCATTCTTTTGGGCATCCATTTCCTTCTTGGTCATATCAATCCCATCACCCGAAATTTCTAAATATCCGCAGGTTGAATCCTTTGGTAGATCCCAAACGGCCATGACTCCAGTCACACTAATATCGGTTCCTTCATCTAAACCACTAATCCAAGGTTGAGGATGCGCTGTATGGTGCAAGGACTGGTAATAATCCGCACTCAATTGGTAATACTTCAAAGCAGCTTTGGCCATGGTTAATAGTGGTACCGATCCGACATGCGGTGAATTGTCTGTGGTACCGCAGAATACAAACGGCGTAAAAGAAAGCTGGTTACCGCCTAGATCTGGCGTTTTATCTTCAGGTAAAGCCCCATCAAATAACCGAACCGTTAAAGCACCATCCTGCATAGATAAGACACGGTGCACAATTTTGGTTTCGTGGCCAAACTCATCTTCGCTATTATCAAACTGCTCCTCGAGCACCAACAGCTTGAGATCCTTACGGCCACCAATGCTGTTCTCTTTCCAGTTAATGATTGATAACGCGTCATACATTGCAAAGTAAGGTACGCCGTCACCATCTACGTCCACCAATAAGCCACAGCGCCCACATTCCAGTAGTTCTACACATACGCGGATAAACAGCTGCTTAAGCCCAAAACCGTCATTGGTTGCGTTATTGATCAGCCCTTTAAGCAAAGAACTTTCAATCACGATATCTGGCTCAAGTTTGGAGACTAGACCAATCATGGTCCGTAATGAATCCTGAACCCATAATGGATACTGAGCTCGGTTCACATAAGCCTTATAGATCTCACCTGTAGTATCACCCTGCTTCTCAGCCTCGATCATGCCCGCTGATTTAGGCAAATAACGAATAGTCGCCTGCTTGATCTGTTCTTCACCAGCAATGGCATCACGCATCATCTGCCAGCTTTTTTGTGCAGCAATATACTGCGGATGTTTATCAGTAACTGCCATAAAAACACCATAAAAAAAGCACCTGTAAAAGGTGCGTTGGTTAATAAGACATACCGCCGATACGACGCCGTTTAAATACTTTCTGGATAATGATTGGAAATCGCTTGGCTATCGGATAACCGCCTGCATCACCCACGTGATCCAGACCAGCACTTTTATCAGGCATTCCAAATGAGTCGTAAATTTGCTGTTCTAAAGTTGCAGTGAAGTTTGGACATTTATTGGTATTTACTTTTAAAGTCCGCTCACCCTCTGCATTCAGGATCTGGGCATTCACAGCATTGATCCGGTCTTTAATGCCAGGGTTAACGCCGTTCACTTCCACCTTAAAACCATTCCTTTTAAGAATTGCATGATCTGACTCACTAAAGCCTTTGGAAGAAGTCGCTTGACCTGAGGCATCTGGTATCACTGTAATGTCATGCTCTGGGAAACGCTCCTTGATCAGATAACACATAGTCGGTGTGTCTCTCACTCCCACCAGTTCATCTAATGCACGGGGATGACCTTCTCTAATGACATAAACCACGGCGGCCATTTTCAGTACGTTAAAGTCCATCCCGATGAGTAAAGGTTCATTCGGGTTAATTTCCTCATCCGTATGATTGAGAACCCGATCAAAGTCTGGATATACAGCACCACTGGTTAAGTTTACGAATTGCCCTTTCAGATAAGCTGAAATCAATTGTGGCGGATAAGACTCGTACAACGATGAAATATAATCATCTGGCAGATTGGCTTCATTGTCATAGGTTGAAGCCTGAATCATTCCATACAGTGCCCGCTTAGCTGGTGTTGAATTGGCTTCTTTTACAAATTGCTCATAAGTGAACTTAAAGCCTTCAGGTGTGGTGGCAACATCAATACCATTTAGCAAACCCGCTTGTTTGTATCGCATACGTGCAATGATCTTACGCCATGACTGCTGCGCCTTAAGCATTGCCATAACATCAAGCTCATCAATTAGCGCATGACCAATCTTGAAACCGACAATCGTTGCGGGCTTTTCCATAGAGCGACATATGATTGTAGTTCTATACTGACGGCCATAATAAATATCGACTTCCTTATTGGTTTCATAAACCTTGGTTTTAAGCCCCCAGTCAAATGCGACTTCATCAATTGTAGGAAAGAAGATGTCACGGATCTGCGGGTAAGTCGGTGCAAAGTAACCCAATGGAACTTTGGGAAACTCCCATGCTTTATTGCATAAGCTTGAGCATCCTACCCAAGTCTTTCCCGAACCAAACCCAGCAACAAAAGCACGGAACTTCTTCTCCATCTGTAAAAAATTAGCCTGAGGCACATTCAGTGTCGGATTGATATTCGGCATCTTTCTTACTCGCATCTACAACTTGTATGGTTACTTTTACTGGTGTTGGATCGTCAGCACCTTCGCCGTCACCATTCCTGATTTTTTCAATCTCAAGCTGTTTTAATGCAAGATCCAGCAACTGTGCTGAATGACCATGCATTTCATCCTTTACCTGCTTAATAATGTTCTGCTTAGTGACCTTGTTCCTGGTTGTGTCATACATCTTTTGCAGTTCATTAATACGAAATGACTTATTGGCCAGTGGAATATCAAAAACATTGTTCCTAAAATCTTCACGTGTCTTTTCGAACAAGATTTTCAGTTTCTTGCTTAGATTTTTCCCTGTTGCTTTTGTTGGATCGTAGAGAGCTACCTGTTGTCGCTCAATTTCAATGTTAAATTCTTGCTTTACAGCATCCGCTACCTGTTGAGGTGTTTCCATGCAAGCAAGCGACTGAACTATAAAGATTTTAACAGGCTCTTTAAGTGCCGCCATACCTACCTCTTCGTAAAGCTACGTAAAGCAAAATAGATAAAAAAAATGAGCCAAAAGGCTCAACTGATTATGCAAGTACCACAGCATCTGGAAATATTTACATCGTTTACAAACGGCGTTTGCTTCGCCACTTCAACAAGTCGCTTCACGTCTTCGCTTGCTCCCCATCGTTTAACGACACCCACAAACTCTTCAACGTCATGGCCAGCAAGATAATGTTTAGGCAGGCCTGTCATATCGCTGTAGAGAGGCTCACCATCTTCGGGATCTCGCTCCACTCCAATATGGTAGAGCTCATGTTCGATTAATGCACAAAAGTCCCGATCTGAAGCTTGTTCGCAAAAACTGGCATCAATAGTGATGAGGTAAACTGGCACATAACCAAACCAGTCTCGCATCTGCTGCTCTTGTCGAGCTTTACGCCAGCCGCCTTGGTTGAACATCACCTTTTCACACTGGCCGAGGACCATACGCTTTTTGGCTACACAAGCAGATGATGCCCAAGCAAACGCCAGAAACTCTTCACTGTCATGGATGAGTTCAGCAATATGATCATGGTCTGGATTATGTAGTGGTCCACCAATTGTTAGGAAATTATCAATTACCCACTGCATTAGGTCTGGTGCCGGTGCTAAACGGATCGCCTCATCCTCTTCTGCTTTATCCATCAATTCCGTTGGTGGAAATGGTCTGATCTGGCTCATTAAATTTCTGCCTCTTTATACTTTTAAGCCACTGGTCTGCGTAGCTTGCTTCAATCTGCGTTGGTCTTGATTCATCAATCTTGTATCGGCTAGATGATTCAATCCTTACAACGGTGTAACCCTTTTCCCAAGCCTGATCATATTTATCCAGACTCCAAGCTTTATTTGCCAATTTACCTTTACGGCCACCAGACCAAGGACCACCAGAAATCTCAATTAAGATCCTATCCTCAATAAGGTGAAAGTCGTAACGCCAGTGTTTTGTTGATTTAAACTGAAAAAGCTTTTCGTACTTAATCTCTAATATTTGTAAAGCACGTTCCAGATCTTCAAATGTATCTAAATAGGATTGTTTGGCTTTCGGAAGTGGTCTGCTTTTGGGTTTAGTTTTGGTTGGATGTTTCCTTGTGAGCTCGAAATATTTTGCCGTTTCCATAAATTTCACCCATTAAAAAACCCACCTAAGTGGGCTTATTTTTTATCAATCAATTTCACCAAACTATTTTATTGTTGTTCAACTAGCTGTTGACATCCTACCTTTGATATTATTTGTCTAATAAGTATAGTAAATCTCTATCATCAATTTCCTTTTTCCTATATTGCTTCATATGCTGTTGATATTCTTCTTCTGAAATGACTCGTCTATCAGGTGTAGACTCCTTGATCTTTGAATAACTTTTATTATCTAAAGACTTATTTTGGTTAGAGTATCGAGCTTTGTCATAAGCGCTCATACCCGATGTTTGAAATGGATCTCTATAACCTTGCGCAGCTTGATTAAAATTATGATTTGCCCATTTCATTTTTAGTTGATTTGATAGCTCAAAAAAATCTACATTCTCACTGCTGTTATTCTTATTATGAATATCTTCATCTTTAGCAATTAAGATAGATGGTTTTTTGCCGAAAAAATCATCGGCACTGCATACAGGACTAATAACTACTAAACTTATAAAAAATAATAGTACTTTAACCATCAAGTGCATACGCTCATTAAAAATCATCATAATGCATAAATTTCATATAACTTTTACAAAAAATATATCACTTCTAATCATATTCTTTTAGTGATTTTTTCAGTCCTTAAAGGTTTTGCTTAGCCTTAAGCGACGGCGTATTTCGTGGTTTTTCTTACGCTCCAGCTTTCTTGTGAAGAGCGATTAAATCACCCTCGTGAATTCATGCTTTAGATCAACCTTTTCCGATTCTTAAACGCCAGCTTGTAGAACCAATCTTTCTAATTTTAAGAATGTATAAATATTTTTGTTGCTTTTGATCTTTATACATATCAAATTCAATCACACCTTTGTTTTTCTCGCCAAAGATATCAACCTTATAAGAATAAATTAGTTGTATATCTTTGTTATAGCCTCTATCACCAGCCCCTCTAATAGAATAATCTTCAATCTTCCCAAACTTTTCATATATTGTTTGGTCTGTATATATGACTGATTCAACTCGCTGAATATTACCTTTGCTATTGATCATAAGATGTATAAGACCCCAACCAAGTAAAATAACGCTTATGAAAGCGATATTTCTTTTTTTCTTTAGATCTTTAAATTCAATAAACATATGCAGAGATAATTTTTTGGAAATACTAATCTATCAGAATACTTTCAACTTTTCTTGCATTATTGAGTCGCAATACAGGTTTAAATGGTATAAAAAACCTCCCGAAGGAGGTGTTTATTATCTTTAAATTACATTGGGCAACTTTCATCACTTCCATTAGCCGCTCTCTCGAGTTTTGGGAAAATCCTTTTCCACATAACAGTTGCAGCAACCACATCAATTTTTAGGCTATCAGATTCATCTAGTTTATTAATTTTTATACCCAAACTGTATAGCTTTGGGTCAACCCCCATGTAAACCGAATAGCTAACCTGATCATTTGCTTTAGATTTTTCAAACCCCATTTCAGGGCCTATCTGTGCATGGTTCAATACTAGTTTTGCTCTATTTTTACTGTTATAGCATTTATTCAAAAATTTCTCTAAATTTCCCTCAACTGACGTCAAATCTTTATTAACTATAAACTGGTCTTTTGCAGATCCCATATTTTGCAGCTCTTGAGGACTTTTGGGAAGTGACATGCAAGCGGTTAAACTCATTGATAGAAAAGCAATATAGATTGATTTCATTTTTTTGATAATTGATTGGTTGAAATTAACAAACAATATAGCAAAGAAAACCTAAAAGCTCACCTTTCAATGAGCTTAAAAAATGAAAGCCCCGCCAATAACAAGTATATCAGCGGGGCTTCTTATGCCTAAGTACAGTATGCTAGATAACTCACATTACGTTATTAAGGTTGAGAGATGAGACGTCCAGAAGTAGGTCTTTCAATTTTAGTCATTACACTTAATATTTAATGTTGCTGTGATTTGCCCTACAGGAACTGGGCCAGCTTGTGTTGTATACGCCATACTCTTCTTTAAAGATAAGTCATCGCTCAATTTTTCATAACCTTTACCTTTACACAAGGCATCAGCTTTTTTATCCAATTTGTTCGTTAAAGTATTCGATGATGCCAAAGCACTACCATTAGTTTTTAAGAAATAGGTGTTTTCACCTGTCTTTTTTACAGTGGGTATTAATTGAACACAACCAACCAATAGAAAAGGAAGGATAAAGATTATTTTTTTCATAGATCTAAAAATGAGTGTTAGGTAAATTTGGAGCAAATAATATATGAAACAAACAAAAAAGCCCACCTTTCGAGGTGTCACCTTTTCTACACATTAAATTAAGATAAATATGGATCTTTTGAGCCAGATTTATTGGCAATCACTTATGTCTCAGTATAGGGCAATTGTACACATAACCAAAAGCGATATGGTTTTACCTTTATCTATCTCATAAAAAATCCGCCGAAGCGGATCTTTTATTTTATATAGTAGCTACTACCATCGGAACTATTAAAAACCCAATCTAAAGTAGGATAAATAATTTCACCTTTAATCAAAATATATTCAATTTTTGCACTTTGGATACGTTTTCTTGAAAGTGTAACTTCTGTATTTTCTTCTAGATAGCATGCCTGTGCACTTCTTTCGCTACCCTGATAATCAACAACTGTAATATCTTTTAGCATCTATATGCTCCAGTTTAATCATCCATAGTATGCTTAGGAGTACATTTATACAAACTATAATTTTCTAACTATCAAGTTTTATTAATTTTAGACTTTTTAAAATAATCTTGATCAAAAATATATGTGTTCTTTATGTACCCCTACTTGAAATTTACAACGTATGTTTCCAGCCATTAAGTGATAAGTCTCAAGCAGTTATATATAATTGATTTTATTTGTGAAATATTTTATCGAGATAAATATCATCTGCAGCACATATCCATACATATAGGTCTTATAACTACCGTAGTGTAACGGCTTTTAAAGCGTACTATGGGCTCTCCACAGTGATGTTAAGAAGATAAAAATGTCAGGTTTCAAAAGTTTTTCACAAAATACAACCGCTCATGCAAATACAATTAAAGCTCAATCAAATGAGCCTACGGAAGTAAATTCCCCAACTGAATCTCAACCTTCACAAGTTCCAGGTCTCGATAAAGACCAGTCAGGAAATAATGAACAACCAGATCCTAACAACAAATAATTTCTTATTAATAGAACCTTAACTAACTTTAGGTTCTGTTACTATAAAGAGTAAATTAGTGCACTGATTTATTTTACTATTAACTACCTTTATCAATTTGATTTGTTTAGTTATTTAAGAAATTACAACCATTCATTCCCTAAAATTGATATGACTAGTCTCTCAGATCTGAGGGGCTTTTTTAATTTTTATTGAACAGTTTTTTTGATTTAATATCGTTCTTAATACACACAGCCCATCTTTCGATGAGCTAAATCCTTTGTAAAAAAGATTACGATAGATATGGATATTTTTGAGCTAAGTAATTATTCGCAATCCTGGTCGTTACTGCATAAGGCAATTCAGCACAAAGCCAAAAACGATATGTATTTTCACCAATGATATAGCTTTGCCGATTGTATGTAGACTTTTTAGTTGAATCTATCTCGCTTGCTTCAAAGTATGTTCCTTCACGGTTAGTCACTACTACACCGTCTAAATCACCACCTATACAGATGTGCATCATACTTATCCTTAAATTTATGATTCACAGCTTAACACATAAATTTAAAAGGCCTGCCAAGAACATGTATATCAGAAATGGTTTTTATCAACTACGTACATGACTTATAACTTTAAACCTTAAAGATGTGCTCAATTCTTCAATCGAGTTCATCCTTCTTCTTTCTCTCAAAATTCTTCTACGCCTCTCATGGGCCGCCTCAAATTTTGCAGTAATCAAACTTTCTTGCTCTTGTTCCATGTCAGGAATGTATTCAATCACTCTACTCATCCTTTATTAATTACATGCATCGTAGTATTGTTAAATCATGTGCTTAAAAGATGCAAGTAATTTACATGTTATAATCAAGATAAAGTTTTTTTAATTGAATACAGCAATATCACAGAGAACTATAGAGCAAAAAAAGCCCATCTTTCGATGAGCTTTAATTTCCATGATCTACTTAAACTTCGACCACTATAACGTAAAAATAGCATTTGCCCTGCGCAGGGTCAAGTAGTGTCATTAAAACAAGAAATTATCATATAATCAGCACCATGAAAAAATTAAGCGTTGTAGCAGCAGTAATCATCCATGAAGGGAAATATTTATGTGCTCTAAAGGGTGAGCATAAATATTCGTATTTATCACATAAATATGAATTTCCTGGTGGAAAAGTTGAGCCCAATGAAACGGCTGAGCAAGCACTTATACGTGAGATCTATGAAGAGCTGAATCTGACCATTGATGTAAAGAGTTATCTTTTAACTGTTGAACATTCTTATTCAGATTTCCAGATTGAACTAGCCACTTATTTATGTGAAGCCACGAGCATTGATGAATTGGTAATACATGAACACCAGGATATCAAGTGGTCTCACATAGAAGAGCTCGAACAACTTGACTGGGCTGCAGCTGACCTACCTATTGTCCAATATTTACTAAATAACAAGATTTAAGCATGACAAAAGATTTTAAAAATTTAGAACCTGGTACCGTTTTAGATAATGCAGGACTTTGTGAATATTTTGGTTGTTCACCACAAGGTGGAATGCGCCGGTCTCTTAAAACAAATACCCTAGTGATCATTTCGAATCACGTTGAATCTATCTATGAAGATAGATGGATTGGTGATGAGCTTCATTACACCGGTATGGGACAAGTTGGGAACCAAGAGCTTAAAAGTCAGAATAAAACGCTCGCTGATAACCATACTAACGGTGTTTCGGTTCATCTATTCGAAGTATTCACAGATAAAGAATATATTTACCAGGGCCCTGTTACGCTTATTAGTGAGCCCTATCAAAAGATTCAGCCAGATGCGAATAAGCATGATCGTAACGTTTGGATCTTCCCGCTTAAGCTATTAGATACTCGTACTACAATTAGTGTTGAGACTATCGTTAAAGCTAGCCAGAAGAAGCAGCGTAAATATAAAAGAAAATCGACTGAGCAACTTATCGCGGATGCCAAAGCTTCAGCACAGACAGAAGTTAGCTATCGTAATACCCAGACTAAATATTACATCCGTTCGGATTCTATTGCTCAGTTAGCAAAACGTTTGGCTAATGGTATTTGCCAGTTATGTGAGCAACCTGCTCCTTTCAAAGATGCGAATGGAGAGCCCTACCTGGAGACTCACCACATTGAATGGTTAGCACACGGCGGTGCTGATACGGTTGAAAATACTGTGGCACTTTGCCCGAATTGTCATAAGAAGATGCATATTGTGAATGCTGAGGCTGATCGATTAACGTTAAAATACAGAAATCTTATTTTATCTAATATACAGGACACATAAGTACTCAGCTTACAAGAACATCATCTAAATCAAATTACCAAATGATCTTTTAGAAACGAATGTAATGAAGGTAAATCAACATGAATTAATGCGAAATAAAATACTGAACTCGTTGTCCCAAACAAAATTTTAACAATCTAACATCTATATAAATCAACACTATGAAATATAAACTAAGTATAGACTTTGCCATTTTAAGCTCAATAATTTCAATTTTTCTTTTCACTTGTGGCTACATCTATTTGGATAGCTATACCCATTTTTTTGGATATAATCAGTCTTCACTCGGCTTCAGCTTCCAAGATTATTTAATTTATGGATGGGTTAATAACCTTCTCACTCTTTTTTTTATCTTTGTTGTTTTTATAGTTATTTCCCTAGTCAATGCTCTTCAAGAACAAGATGTTTATGAAAGTGTCTCTAAAATAATTTTAGGCATTTTTATTTTTGTATTTCTTATACTTTGGAAAATTATTTCTAAGATATGGGTTTATATTGCAATTATACTATTGATTTGTATATCTAAATTTTTATTCCTTCTTATATTTTTACCTGTAAAAAAAATTTCAATCCTAATTTTAAAAGTTGTTGCATTTGTCCTTGAAAAAATTTTCCAAAAGCTTAGTCCTTTTTTCTCTCCAATATTTGATCAAGCTAAAAATTCAGTGGGCTGGAAAGGTAAAAAAGATAAGGAAAAATTAGATAGTGCTATGAATATATTTAGCTTTCACTATGTTTACTTTGCACTTTTTTATTTGATGTTTATTGCAGTTCTTACTTATGTCATATATGTTGGACGAGTTGGAGCGAAAGAAGCACAAAAAGAATTTTCCGCCCAATCATTTGAAAATATTATTGTAAAAAATGAGCTTTTGAATGAATGGATTACTAAAAAAAGCTTCAATATAAATTATCCTGTTTCCGCGAAACTACTTCTTTGCGGCTCAAATAAGTGCCTGATAGGTATTCCTACTTCTAACATTAAAAATAAAAATTCTGAGACCATACCGATCCATCATAATTACTTGATTATGACTGTAAATCCGGAGCAATACATCATCATTAAGTAGATTAATTTAGATGAATTATTTTCCTATATCAAAGCGCCATCAAACTGATGGCGTGTCGATCTACCTAAAATAACCATCCACTCTTGTCCTTAAGTTTTCATCAACATCCTGATCTAAATAAAAGCATTCTCTATATTTCTCAATCAGATGATGTATGAACTTCTGTTTATCAGGCACCGTGTGTTTAAGCATGAGTTGTGCAGCTGCTGTAATCAAGTTATTTGACTGTTTCATCATGATAAGAAGCATATCTTCCGCATAACCCATTACATCTCTAGTAAATGACTGTTTACCCGTATGAACAAAAGAGTTGAGCTGTTTAAGATGATATTTTTTGAAATTAAATAAATGCTCAATGACAGGCTTGGCTTCTAAATTTGCAGAACTAAGTTTTTCTAGCATCTCACTAACCATTGGACATGTATCACTTTCAAATTGTTCTTCAAAAGTATAGCCAAAAGTTAGTTTAGTTATTTGGTGATTCGATGCAATAAACAAGATCCAATAAGCCCTCACCACTGCTTCAAATTGAGCTCGAAGTAATATCATTGCCTGAGTAGCTAGCTCAGTGGTCAGCAGTGTATTTACAGCGATCCCATGTTCGAATGAGATGTAAATACATTGTTCTGCCAAATCCAGTCTCGGCCCACAATCATAAACCTCACTTTTAATGATTTCTTGTTTTAGTTCCAGAATCATCTTTAGAGATAATTCAAATAGCTCTGTTTTATTCAAAATTCATTTCCCTGTTTTTTTGTAATTCATTACAGAAGATAACCAATTATTTTT